>DASSNT010000032.1:0-86689 GCA_035701285.1 Gammaproteobacteria bacterium
TTCTCTCAGGGCTGTGTGAGGCAGGATGCCGAACCCAGAGCCTCCAGGGATGGATTTACGGCGTCCCTGAGAGAAGCCACCGCAGCGCCGCCCCGCGACAACTGATCAGTTACTGAGGAGATTGAGATGGCACAATTCACGTTGCCGAAAAACTCGAAGATCGGTAAGGGCAAACATCATCCGGCGCCCGAGGGCGCGAAGAACGTCAAGCGGTTCAAGATCTATCGCTACGATCCCGATTCGGGCGAGCGGCCGCGTACCGATATCTACGAGGTCGATCTCGACAAGTGCGGCCCGATGGTGCTCGACGCACTGCTCAAGATCAAAAACGAAACCGACTCGACCCTGACTCTCCGCCGCTCGTGCCGCGAAGGCGTCTGCGGTTCCTGCGCGATGAACATGAATGGCAAAAACGGCCTTGCCTGCACCACCGCCATCGAAGACTGCAAGGGCGAAGTCAAGGTCTACCCGCTGCCGCACATGCCGGTCATCAAGGACCTCGTGCCCGACCTCGATCGCTTCTACGCCCAGTACGCCTCGATCCAGCCGTGGATCAAGACGCAGACGCCGCCGCCGGCGGACAGCGAACAACTGCAATCGCCCGAAGATCGCGACAAGCTGAACGGCCTGTATGAATGTATCCTCTGCGCCTGCTGCTCGACTGCATGCCCCAGCTACTGGTGGAACCCGGACCGCTATCTCGGCCCGGCCGCGCTGCTGCAAGCCTATCGCTGGATCGCCGACAGCCGCGACGAAGCGACCGGTGAGCGTCTGGACTCGCTCGAAGACCCCTTCAAGCTGTACCGCTGCCACACCATCATGAACTGCACCAACGTCTGCCCGAAGGGCCTGAATCCGGCCAAAGCCATCGGTGCCATCAAGCAGGCCCTGGTGGATCGAAAGATTTGAGCGGCAAGGCGCGGCTCAGGTGGCAATGCCGCCGGGGCATGAAGGAACTGGACCTCTTGCTCGAGCGTTATCTCGAACATGAATACGATGCCGCGACGCCGGACGAGCGCGCGGCATTCGCCGAACTGCTCGCACTGCCCGATCCGCAGCTGCTCGACTACCTGATGGGCCGCGCCGCCCCGTCCGATCGCCACAGTTTCAATGTCCTTGAGCGTCTCCGAGCCGCGCATTGAGCTGACGCTGCAGCCGCGGCGGGAATGGCTGTGGTTTCTGGTCGTTGTTCACGCGGTGGCCTTCTTCGCGCTGTTCGCCGCCGAACTCGGCACTATTGTGCGGGTGTTGTTGACGGCAGCTATTGTCGTCAGTCTGTCGCGGCAGCTGGCAACGCACTGGCGGCGGAGTACGCCGCGAGCGATCCGCTCCATCGTCTGGCATACCGACGGCCGCTGGGAAGTCACCGATGGTCGCGGCACCATGATCGGCGTTCTGGACGATTACTATCTCGGTTCACACCTCGTCATTCTGAAGTTTCGACACCATCCGGCCGTACTGCTCCGGGGGAGCGGCGCTATCGCGCCCGCCATGCGGCGGTTGCGCGTGCGTCTGCGGCACGGCCGCGTCGGGATGCCGGGCTTATCGCCCCAACGGTACGGGCACCCTTCGAGGGCCAGCCTCTGAATCGGCCGATGCTGTTACAATGCGGCGGCGGCCACGGGGGGCGTGGTGGCGGGTTCAGGGCGATAATGGTCACTCATTGTTCCAAAGTTCCTTTTTCAAACAGCCTTTCGTCGCGAAAAGCTGCCGGTTCATGCCCACGGTACGAACTTACGCGCGCGCGCTTTGTCTATGGAGAGTGTAATGAGGCCGGTCCGGCTGCAGGGATGCACGTCTGATGGCTAAACGCCAGACAGACGACATGTTGGTCGAGCGGGTCCGGAAGGGCGATCGAGCGGCGTTCGACGCGCTGGTCGTCAAGTACCAGCAAAAGATCGTCAAGCTGGTATCGCGCTACGTGTCCGACCCGAGCGAGGCGCTGGACGTCAGTCAGGAAGCTTTCATCAAGGCTTACCGGGCAATGGGCTCGTTCCGCGGCGAAAGCGCGTTCTATACCTGGCTGTATCGGATCGCGATCAACACCGCGAAGAATTACCTGGTCGCCAAAAATCGGCGGCCTGTTGAAAGCGGCCTGGATCTGCAGGATCCGGACCAGTACGAGATGCAGGCCAAAGTCAGCGACCTCGACACGCCGGAAGACATGGCGCTGACGGATGAAATACGGCAGACGGTGGATCGTGCGATCGCCGATTTGCCGGAGGACTTGCGCACGGCAATCATGCTGCGTGAACTCGAAGGCATGAGCTATGAGGAAATTGCCGCAGCAATGGATTGCCCGGTAGGTACAGTGCGTTCGCGGATTTTCCGGGCGCGCGAGGCGATCAGCGGCAGGTTGAAGCCGCTCCTGGAGTGACGGTGGGTTGAGCCATGACTGAAATGCTGCGTGAACAGTTATCCGCGCTGGCGGACAATGAACTCGAGCACGGCGAAGTGGAGTTGCTGTTGCGCCACTACGCCGGCAACGGCGAGTTGCGCGTGCACTGGAACGCATATCACGTGATCGGCGAGGCGCTTCGTCGCGGGCGCCCACCGCAGGGTGCCTCGCGCATTGCAGATCGGGTTGCCGCTGTTCTGGACCTCGAGACCGACCAGCCCGCCAGCGGGCGCGATCGCACGACGCGGCGCTGGCTGAAAATTCTGCGTCCTGTTGGCGCGGTGGCAGTGGCCGCGTCCGTCGGCGTCGTGGCCGTTCTGGTGGTTCGCGGGGGTCCCGCGCCGGATACTCTCGGTACCATACCGCCGGCCGAAGTCGTGCCGCCACAGGCGCGCGCACCCCGCATGGGCTTCAATTACGATGCAGTCTCAAGCGTGCGCTGGGATCAGGGCTCGGCACAAGTGCGGCGCGAGTTGAACGAATATCTGTTCGATCACAACGAGGATGCGCCGACGCTGGGCCGGCAGGGCATGCTTCCCTACGTACATATGGCTACCTTTTTTGCTGCTGAACCGCCCGCGGAACAGGCTTCGCCGAACGTGCTGGACAAGGCTCGCGAGGGCAAGGGCGAATGAGGAGCCGCAACGCCGCAAGCGCCGCGATTTTTTGCTGCGCTCTGCTCGTCGCGCTGCCTGTTTCCGCTGCTGATCATTCCGACCAACCCGTTCCGGTTCTCGACCTGCTGCAACGCATGAACCGGGCGCTGCAGACGCTCGATTACAAGGGCACTTTCGTTTATCTGCATGAAGGCGAACTGGAAGCCATGCACGTTGTGCACCGCGTCGATGAGCGCGGCGGCGAGGAGCGACTGACTTCACTGACCGGGCCGTTGCGCGAAGTGGTTCGCCGGCACAAGACGGTCGAATGCATTCTGCCGCGCAAGCAGCTGGTCGTCGTGGACGAATACCACGCCGACTCGCGCTTTCCGATGATCATGCCGGCCGGCTCGGATGCACAGGAACTCGGCAAGTATTACAGCCTGCGCCGCCTGGGCCAGCAGCGCACCGCCGGGCGCGAATGCGTTGTTGTCGCGGTGCAGCCGAAGGACCAATACCGCTACGGCTACCGGTTGTGGCTGGATTCGAAAACCAATCTGTTGCTGCGCTCCGAATTGATCAACGCCGAGGGCGACACCATCGAGCGCGTGATGTTCACGCACATCGAGATGCCGCAGCAGATTCCACCCGACGCCGTCAGGCCGACGATCGACAGTTCCGGCTTCGCCAGGCGGCCTCGAAACGGCGGTTCAGCGCCCGCGGCACCTGGTTCGGGCGTTGCCATCGAGGTCGCAACGCTGCCGCCGGGATTCGCGCTGACAGTCGACGAATCCCAGCACATCGGCGCGGACGGGCCGCCGGTCCGGCACCTGGTTTTCTCGGACGGGCTTGCGTCGCTTTCGGTCTTTGCCGCGCCGTATACGGCCGGCAAGGATGTGCTGCACGGTGCGTCCCAGCGCGGGTCGGTGAACGCCTACGGCCGTGTGCTGGAAGGTTACCAGGTGACCGTGGTAGGCGACGTGCCGGCCGAGACCGTGGAAATGGTTGCGCAGTCGGTGCGCTTAGCGGGCGAGAAGACCCGCGCGGGCGAACGCGGGGCAGCAGACGGGAATTGATCGCGGGCGGAATTCGATCTTTGGGGGACGGGGCTCGGTGAGGACACCATCAATCAGAAGCTTCCGGCACTGCTGCCGGGCCTTGCTTTGCCTGCTCGCGTTCGTCGCCGGTGCGACCGCGGCCGAATTGCCTGATTTCGCCGCCGTGGCGGCGCAGGCCGCACCCTGGGTCGTCAAGATTAATGCGGAACCGCTCGGCTTCGGACCCGGGCCGATGGCCCTTCGTCCGCCGCCGCAGGCGAATGAAGACGAAGACGATGCGCTGGGTTCCGGGCTCATCATCAGCTCCGACGGCTATATCCTGACCTGCGCGCACGTCATTGCCGGCGCCGGCTCGATAGAAGTGACGCTGGCGGACGGCCACCATTACGAAGCGAAGGTGGCCGGCGCGGACCGCGACAGCGACCTGGCGCTGCTGAAAATTGCGGCGACCGGACTGCCTGCCGCCACTATTGGCAACGCGGCCGCGCTCAAGCCGGGACAGTGGGTGGCCGCCATCGGCGCGCCCTTCGGGCTGGAGACCTCCATTACCGTGGGCGTGGTCAGCGCGGTCGGACGTCATCTGGCGAGCGAAAAGTACGTCTCGTTTATCCAGTCGGATGTGCCGATCAATCCCGGCAGTTCCGGCGGGCCGCTGCTCAACGGCGCCGGTGAAGTGGTCGGCATCAATTCAGAGATCTACAGCCGGACAGGCGAATATACCGGCGTGTCGTTTGCCGTTCCGATCAACCTGGCACTGAACGTGGTGCGCCAGCTTCGCACTGATGGCGTCGTCAACCGTGGCTGGCTTGGCGTAAGCCTGCGCCAGGTGACGCCGACCCTGGCGCAGGCGACCGGGATGGAAATGCCCGTGGGCGCGCTGGTCACACAAATAGTTCACCAGAGCCCGGCCGCGGAATCCGGTTTGCAGGTGGGCGACATCATTACGCGGTTCAACGGCGAAAGCGTCATGGCGCCGGATGATCTGCCGCCGCTGGTCGCTTCCGCTGCGATCGGCGAGCCGGCGGTACTGGCCGTGCTGCGCGATGGGGAGCACAAGCGGCTCAGCGTCACCATCGGCAAACTGGAGCATGAAGCCGACGACTTTGCCCTCGTAACCGACACCAGCCGCATCGATCGACTGGGCATGGCGGTGCGGGATCTGTCGCCTGAACAGCGGCGGCGCCTGAACCTGAGCCACGGCGTGCTGGTGCAGTACGTTTCCGGTGCCGCGCGGGGTGCGGGGATCAAGCCCGGGGATGTGATTTTGCGCGTCGCACACGCGCAGGCCAGGACGGCGGACCAGCTCGATACGCTGGAAAGGAGATTCGAGGCCGGCCAGTTTGTGCCCGTGCTGGTCCTGCATCAAGATGAGACGCGGTTCGTGGCACTCAAAGTGCCGCCGATGTCGTGAAAGCGCCGCTGACGCTCTACAGCCGCGCCGGCTGTCATTTGTGCGACGCGATGCTCGCTGAAGTGTCCGCATTCTGCGCGGGCCGCCCGGTTGAACTGGACGTCGTTGACGTCGATTCTTCGCCCGATCTGATCAGCCGCTACGGCCTGAAAGTGCCGGTGCTGGTCGGCACCGATGGCGAACTGTGCCACGGGCGGCTCGACGACGAGGCATTGGCAGATTACCTGTGGGCGTTCCAATAGGGCGCTTGCTTTTTACCCCGGACGGACGCGTCGCCAGCCGCGGGGCGCCGGCGCATCGTGTAAAATAGCCTCCTTTTGCCCGGCAAGCTCTCCTCTATGGAGCACATCAGAAATTTCTCCATCATCGCCCATATCGACCACGGCAAATCCACCCTGGCGGATCGCTTTATCGAAATCTGCGGCGCCCTGACTGATCGGGAGATGGCGTCGCAAGTGCTGGATACAATGGAGCTCGAGCGCGAGCGCGGCATCACGATCAAGGCGCAGAGCGTATCGCTCGATTACGTCGCAAGGGACGGCAAGACCTATCGTCTCAATTTTATCGACACGCCCGGCCACGTCGACTTTTCCTACGAAGTCTCCCGCTCGCTCACCGCCTGCGAAGGTGCGCTGCTCGTGGTCGATGCGGCCCAGGGCGTCGAGGCGCAGAGCGTCGCCAACTGCTACACGGCGATCGACGAGGGGCTGGAAGTGGTGCCGGTGCTGAACAAGATCGATCTGCCGGCGGCCGAACCGGATCGCGTCATCGCTGAAATCGAGGATGTTATCGGCATCGAAGCGCGCGACGCGGTGCGGGTCAGCGCGAAGACGGGCGAAGGCGTGCGCGAGTTGCTCGAACAGCTCGTGCAGCGCATTCCGCCGCCGCGCGGCGATCGCGAGGCGCCGCTGCAGGCGCTGATCATTGATTCGTGGTTCGACAAGTTCGTCGGCGTCATTTCGCTGGTGCGCGTGATGAACGGCCGTATCGAGCCGCGCCAGAAGGTGCAGGTCATGTCCACCGGTCGCACCCACCAGGTCGATCGAGTCGGCGCCTTCCGGCCTAAGATGACCGATTCCCGGGCGCTGGAAGCCGGCGACGTCGGCTTCGTGATTGCCGGCATAAAGGAAATCGACGGCGCGCCGGTCGGCGACACGATCACCGCGGCGGACCGGCCTTGCGCCAAGCCGTGGCCGGGCTTCAAACAGGTGCAGCCGCGCGTCTTCGCCGGTCTTTTTCCGGTACGCGCCGACGACTACGAAGCGTTCCGGGAAGCGCTGCAAAAGCTGCGCCTGAACGACGCAGCGCTGTATTTCGAACCGGAAACGTCGACGGCCCTGGGCTTCGGTTTTCGCTGCGGCTTTCTCGGCATGCTGCACATGGAGATCGTTCAGGAACGACTCGAGCGCGAGTACGAACTCGACCTGATCACGACCGCGCCGACGGTGATTTACGAGGTGCAAATCACGGCGGGCGAGACGCTTGCGGTCGACAACCCGTCGAAGCTGCCGCCGCCGAACGAAATCGAAGAAATCCGCGAGCCGATCATCGAGGCGAACATTCTCGTGCCGCAGCAGCACCTCGGCGCCGTGATAATGCTGTGCGAAGAAAAGCGGGGCGTGCAGAAGCGGATGCACTATACCGGCTCCCAGGTGTCGCTGGTTTACGAACTGCCGTTGTCGGAAATCGTGCTGGACTTCTTCGACCGGTTGAAATCGGTCAGCCGCGGCTTCGCGTCTTTCGATTATCATTTCACTCGTTTCCAGGCCGCGCCGCTGGTGCGCCTCGACGTGATGATCAACGGCGACCGGGTGGACGCGCTGGCGATCATTGTCCACCGCGAGGAGGCCTACGCGCGCGGGCGCACGCTGACAGAGAAGATGCAGGAGATCATTCCGCGGCAGATGTTTGAAGTCGCGATCCAGGCGGCGATCGGGAATCACATTATTGCCCGCTCGACCGTCAAGGCGCTGCGAAAAAATGTGACTGCCAAGTGTTATGGTGGCGACATCACCCGCAAGCGGAAACTGCTCGAAAAGCAGAAAGCGGGCAAGAAGCGCATGAAGCAACTGGGCTCGGTGGAAATTCCGCAGGAAGCCTTCCTGGCCGTGCTGCGCGTCGAAAAATAACAGGAGATAAGACTCGATGAGTCTGAGTTACATTTTTGCCCTGATCCTGGTGCTTGGCACCTGCATAACCGGCGTCATCTGGCTGGTCGACCGACTCGCTTTTGCGCCGAAGCGGCGGGCCAGACTGGAAGCCGCTCGCAAAGAAGAAGGGGCGGAGGCCGAGGCCGAGACCGAGGCCGATAACAAGCCGGCCGACCCGTTGCTGGTCGATTACGCGCGCTCGTTTTTTCCGGTGTTTCTGATCGTGCTGATCGTGCGCGCGTTTATCGTCGAGCCTTTCCATATTCCGTCCGGATCGATGATTCCGACGCTGCTGGTCGGCGACTTCGTGCTGGTCAACAAGTTTTCGTACGGGCTTCGCATGCCGTTGTCACACTGGGAGTTTGTCGATTTCGGAGATCCGCAGCGCGGCGATGTGGTCGTCTTCCGGCCACCCTGGCAGCCGGACCAGACCTGGATCAAGCGTATCATCGGCCTGCCCGGTGACCATATCGTCTATCGCAACGAAACGCTTTACATCAACGGCAATCGCATCAGCGACACGCCGCTCGGCTGGTATTCCGGTCCGACTGTCGCGGAAGCACGGGTGAGCGTCGAGCATCTGGGCGACGACGATCATAAAATTCTGACGATGCCGAACGTGCCCAGCAAGGAAGGCAGCTGGACAGTGCCGCCGAATGAATACTTCGTGATGGGCGACAACCGCGACAACAGCGAGGACAGCCGCTATATGGGATTCGTGCCGGAGAAGGCAATGGTCGGCAAGGCGTTCTTCATCTGGATGAACTGGGACGGCTTTCCGTCCATGCCGATGTGGAGCCGTATCGGTAACGCAATAAACTGAGGGGCAGTCATGCACACGAAAAACAGCCAGCGCGGTATGAGTATGATCAGCATGTTGCTGGTCGCGGTGATCGCGATTGCAGTCGTGCTGCTCGTGATCCGGCTGTTCCCGGTCTATTACGACTCCTACGTCGTGTCGTCGATATTCAGCGACGTTCGCAGCGAAGCGCGCGGCAAAACGGCCGATGAAATTCGCGACACGATTGAGCGCCGCTTCGAAGTGAATGAAGTGAACATGGTCTCGATCCGCGACGTCAAGATTTCTCCCGCGCGCAATGGCGGTTCCGACGTGTCCCTGCATTACGAACAGCGCGTGCCTTTTGTCGGCAATCTTGGGCTGGTCGCGACCTTCGACAAGCACGTCCTGGTTCCCGGCCATTGAGTCTCGAGACCCTGCTCGCCGACCGACTCGGATACGAATGCCGCAACCCGGAACTGCTGCAGCGAGCACTGCGTCACCGAAGCAGCGGCAGCCGGAATAATGAACGCCTCGAGTTTCTCGGCGACGCGGTGCTCGGCCTGATCATTGCGCGGGAACTGTTTCAACGCGACCCCGATTTCAGCGAAGGCGACCTCAGCCGCCTGCGCGCGAGCCTGGTGAACCGCGATGCGCTGGCCGAGCTGGGCACGGAACTGACGCTGGGCGAGTATGTTGACCTGGGCCCCGGCGAACTCAAGTCCGGCGGCTATCGCCGCAAATCGATCCTCGCCGACACGCTCGAAGCCGTGATCGGCGCCATTTATCTTGACGGGGGCTACCGGGTTGCCGAAGCGGCCATCCAGCGGTTGTACGCGGAGCGGCTGGCCGACTTGCCGGCGCCGGAAACGCTGAAAGATCCGAAGACCCGGTTGCAGGAACATCTGCAGGCGCGCAGCCAGCCGCTGCCGCTATACGAGACCATCGAGCATCGCGGGCCACCGCACGACCCGGTGTTTACCGTCAACGCCAGCATCGAAGCCCTCGGCCTGAACGTAACCGCGACCGGCCGCAGTCGCCGCGTCGCCGAACAGCAGGCGGCGAGCGAACTGTTGAGCCGCCTCATCGATGGCTGAATCGGGCGCCGAATTCCGCGCCGGCTTTATCGCCCTGATCGGCCGGCCCAACGTCGGCAAGTCGACGCTGCTCAACCGTTTCGTCGAGCAGAAGATCAGCATCGTCTCGGGCAAGCCGCAGACGACGCGTCAGCGCGTGCTCGGCATC
The DNA here is from genome assembly GCA_035701285.1 of Gammaproteobacteria bacterium. GTDB lineage: Bacteria > Pseudomonadota > Gammaproteobacteria > Natronospirales > DASSBR01 > DASSBR01. The sequence goes on from DASSNT010000032.1 coordinate 9,637, forward strand.
AAGACGACAGCGGACTCGCAACTCGTCTTTATCGACACGCCGGGCCTGCACAGCGGCCAGCGCAAGGAAATCAACCGCCAGATGAACCGGGCCGCGGCGGGCGCCGCAATGGACGCCGATCTGGTGCTGTGGGTGGTCGAAGCGCCGCGCTGGCAGGCGGGCGACGACTTCGTGCTCGAGCGGCTGGCCAACAGCCCGCACCCGGTCGGGATCGTCGTCAACAAGGTCGACCGCGTGAAGCCGCGGGACCGGTTGCTGCCGTATCTGCAGGAAGTCGCCGCCAAACGCGAGTTTGCCTTTATCACACCGGTGAGCGCCGCCAGCGGTGAAAACGTTGATCGGCTCGAGCAGGTCGTGGTCGAACATTTACCGGCATCGCCGCCGCTGTTTCCGCCCGACCAGGTGACGGACCTGCCGCAGCGCCTGTGGGCGGCGGAAATCATCCGCGAAAAGCTGCTCGGCGTGCTGCGCGAAGAACTGCCGCATGCGATTGCCGTTGAGGTCGAGCGCTGGCAGGAAGAACAGAATCTGCTCAAGCTGAGCGCGATTATCTGGGTCGAGCGCGACAGCCAGAAGGCTATCGTCATCGGTCAGAAGGGCAAGGTGCTGAAGGCGGCCGGCCAGGCTGCGCGCCTTGATCTTGAGCAGGAGCTGGGGCAAAAGGTATTTCTGCAGTTATGGGTCAAGGTAAAATCCGGCTGGACCGACGATGCGCGCCGTTTGCGCGAACTCGGCCTTGGCGACTAGGTCGGCCCGTTCGTCCTGAGCCCGTCGAAGGGCTCCGGAACTTGCATTCCCGATGGAAAGGCTTCAACTCCAGCCTGCTTACATACTCCACCAGCGGCCCTGGCGTGACACCAGCGGCCTGATCGAAGCCTTCACCCGCCCGGCCGGGCGCATCGGCCTGGTTGCGCGTGGTGTCAGGCGACCCAGGTCCAAACTCAAGGCGGCGCTGCAACCATTCCAGCCGTTGCTGCTGTCGTGGACGGGCCGGGGCGATCTGGCGACGCTCACTGAAGCCGAAACGACCGGTCGGCCTGTCGTACTTGCCGGGTCTCGCCTGCTGTGCGGGTTTTACGTCAACGAATTGCTGATCCGCCTGCTGCACCGCCACGACCCGCATCCGGACCTGTTCGACGATTATGCGCGTTGCCTGACCGGGCTGGCTGGTGCCGCGAGGGAAGAGGTTGCGCTGCGATTGTTCGAAAAACAGCTGCTGACGGCGTGCGGGTACGGCCTGAATCTGACTCATGAGGTGGATTCCGGCGAATCCGTTGAGGCGGGGCGCCAATATGAATACCTGCTCGAACAGGGTCCGCGACAGGCCTCGCATGGTTCGGGCGGCTTGACTCTTCCCGGGGAATCGCTGCTCGCCTTGGCGAGTGATCGTCTGGAGGACGAGGAGGCTTTGCGGGATGCGAAACGTTTATTGCGCGCCGCACTTGATTTGTACCTGGGCGACAAGCCGCTCAAAACACGGCAGGTGCTGCACGCGCTAAAGCGCTAACTAATACGCATCCTGACGGTTGCGTATTCCGATGAAGCATGCAATGATAATCGCAACCAGGAGGTTGCGATTATGAATGACCGTATAGAAAAAGCTGTTGAGCTCAAGGCGCCTGTCGCACGCGTGTGGCGTGCCCTTACGGATTATCGGGAGTTCGGAGAATGGTTCCGCGTCGCGCTGGATGGGCCGTTCATCGTTGGTGAAACATGCCAGGGCCACATCACCTATCCGGGTTACGAACACCTTAAGTGGCAAGCCACGGTGAAGGCGATGGAGGCTGAGCGGCTGTTTTCATTCACATGGCATCCATACGCTGTCGAGCAGGACGTCGATTATGGCATCGAGCCGCAGACACTTGTTGAATTCCGGCTTGAACCGACGGACGACGGTACGCGTTTGATCATTTCGGAGTCGGGATTTGCCGCGTTGCCCGAAGGACGGCGTATGGAGGCGTTCCGGATGAACGAATCCGGCTGGGAGGAGCAGGCAGGGAATATCAGAAGCTATGTCGACGCCTGAGGCCAATGCGGCGAAAACTTTTTCGGCGCTGGGCGACCCGACCCGGCTCATGCTGGTCATGAGGCTGAGCGACGGCCAGTCGCGGTCAATCATTCAACTATCTGCAGGCTTCAATCTGAGCCGCCAGGCCGTAACCAAGCACCTTCGCGTGCTTGAACAGGCGGGAATCGTTCAGGCCGATCGGGTGGGCCGGGAAAGCCGGTTTTCGTTCGTGTCGGAACCGATTGAAGACGCGCAATCCTGCCTTGCTGCCGTCTCGCAGCAATGGGACGAGGCGCTGTTGCGACTGAAGACTTTTCTGAAAAGGGAGTAGTCGACCGGCGAATGCAGTAGACTAGTGCGTCTCAAATGGTGCCGAGGAAAGGACTTGAACCTTCACGGGGTTAACCCCCACTGGCACCTGAAGCCAGCGCGTCTACCAATTCCGCCACCTCGGCATCGAGCAGCGTTTGAATGCTGCTGGAAGGCGCGCAATTAAAACAGCCGGCAGGCTTCGTGTCAATGGCCGGGCGCATTTCCGACAACTATTTTCAAGAGATTTCATGGCGAAAAAGAAGAACTGGCGCAACGCCGATCCGCACGCTGAACGCGAGGCCCGCAAATACGAGCGGCCCATCCCCAGCCGGGAGGTCATCCTCGATCTGCTTGAGGATCTGGGCGCGCCGGCCAATTTCGGACAGATCGCGAAAGCGCTCGATTTGTCGGATGAGGTCGATCGCCGCGCGCTCGACCGCCGGCTCGGCGCGATGGTGCGCGACGGGCAGATTCTGCGCAATCGGCGCGGCGACTATTGCTTGACCCGCCATTTACCGGTGGTGGCCGGGACGGTGATCGGTCATCGCGACGGCTTCGGTTTTCTGCGTCCTGACGAAGACGGCGAGGACGTATTTTTGCCGCCAGGCCAGATGCGCGAGCTGATGGATGGCGACCGCGCCCTGGTCCGGGTTAGCGCGGAAGACCAGCGCGGCCGGCGCGAGGGCCGGCTGGTGGATGTACTGGAGCGTCGACCGGCCGAACTGGCGGGGCGTTATTTTGAAGAGCAGGGCATCGGTTTTGTTCACCCGGACCATCCGCGTCTGCACCACGACATACTGGTTCCGCGTGAGCGGCGCGGAAAGGCGCGTTCGGGCGAAATGGTGCGTATCGAGCTGGTTGAATATCCGAGCCGGCATACCCAGCCGATCGGGCAGGTCGTCGAGGTGCTCGGCGATCAGCGTGCGCCCGGTATCGAGATCGAGCTGGCGATCAGCGCCCACGGCCTGCCGCACGAGTGGCCCGACGCGGCGCTGGCGGAGGCGGAAGCTTACGGTGACGAAATCCCCCGCGATGCCGTTTCAGGGCGTCTTGATCTGCGCGAGCTGGAGCTGGTGACGATCGACGGCGAGGATGCGCGCGACTTCGACGACGCTGTGTATTGCGAGCCGGTTCAGCAGGGCTGGAAGCTGCTCGTGGCGATTGCCGACGTCAGCCACTACGTCACGCCGGGCAGCGCGCTCGACGATGAAGCGGAATTCCGCGGCACGTCGGTGTATTTCCCTGACCGCGTGATTCCGATGCTGCCGGAGGCGCTGTCGAACGGCTTGTGTTCGCTGAACCCGGACGTGGATCGCTTGTGCATGATCTGCGAGATGCACATCGATCGCGTCGGCAAAATTACCCGCGCGGCGTTCCACAAGGGCGTGATGCGCTCGGCCGCCCGGTTGACCTACGCCGAAGTCGCGGCGGTGATTGCCGGCGACAAGGCCGCGCGCCGGCGCCGCGAAGCCCTGATTGGCCGCATCGAGACGCTGCACGACCTGTACCGGGCGCTCCGCAAGGCGCGCGACGCGCGCGGCGCGATCGACTTTGAAACCACCGAAACGCGCATTATTTTCGACGCCGAGCGCAAGATCACTTTGATCGAGCCGACGCAGCGCAACGACGCGCACAAGCTGATCGAAGAATGCATGATCGCCGCGAATGTCGCGGCCGCCAAGTTTCTCAAGAAGCACAAGATGCCGGCGCTGTATCGCGTTCATGACGGGCCGAACGAGGAAAAGCTGACCCAGTTGCGCGACTTTCTCGGCACGCTCGGCTTGAGCCTCGGTGGCGGCGACAGCCCGGAGCCGATGCATTACGCCAAGCTGCTGGAAAAGATCGGCGGGCGCGACGACGCGCACCTGATTCAGACGGTGCTGTTACGCTCACTGTCGCAGGCGGTGTACAGTCCGCGGCTCGACGGGCACTTTGGCCTCGGCCTCGAATCTTACGCGCACTTCACGTCGCCGATCCGCCGCTACCCGGATTTGCTGGTACACCGCGCGATCGGCCATGTGCTCGACGGTGGCGGGCCATCTGATTTCCGTTACGGTTTCCGCGACATGGAGCGCCTTGGCCGGCATTGCTCGGAGACCGAGCGGCGTGCCGACGAGGCGACCCGCGACGCGGTGTCATGGCTCAAGGCCGAGTTCATGCTCAACAAGGTCGGCGAGGAATTCGACGGCCTGATCACCGGCGTCACCTCGTTCGGCTTGTTCGTCGAACTCAAAGGCTTGTTCGTCGAAGGTCTGGCGCACGTGTCGTCGCTCAGTAACGACTATTATCGCCACGATCCGGTACGTCACCGGCTGGTCGGTGAACGCAGCGGCCAGGTCTATCAGCTCGGCGACGCGCTGCGAGTCCGCGTGCTGCGCGTGAGCCTGGACGATCGCAAGATCGACTTCGAGCCGGTCGGCAAGGCGCCGACCGCTCGCAAGCGCCACCGGCGGCGTTAGCGATGAATAATTCGATCGTATATGGCATCCATGCCGTGGAGGCCGCGCTCAAGCGTGGCGCGATCAACCGCGTATGGCTGTTGCGCGGGCGGGGCGACCGTCGGTTGGAGACTCTGGCCTCCGAAGCGTCAAACCAGAACGTGATGCTGGAACGCATGACGCGCGATGAGCTGGACCGGCTGGCCGGGGCGGTGGCGCATCAGGGGGCGGTGGCCGAGGTGCGCGCCGCGGCGCCGGGCGATGAGCAAACGCTAGAGGCGTTGCTGGACGAGCTGACCGAGCCGCCGTTTCTGCTGGTGCTGGACGGCGTTCAGGACCCGCACAATCTCGGCGCCTGCCTGCGCAGCGCTGCGGCAGCCGGGGTGCATGCGTTGATCGCGCCGAAGGACCGCGCGGCATCATTGACGCCGGCGGCACGCAAGGTTGCCAGCGGTGCCGCAGAAATCGTACCGTTCGTGCAGGTGACCAATCTCGCGCGCACATTGCGGGGCCTGAAAGAACGCGGTATCTGGACTGTCGGCCTCGCCGGCGAAGCGGATCAGCCGTTATACGATTTCGAACTGGCGGGCCCGCTTGCGCTGGTGCTGGGTGCGGAGGGCACCGGTCTGCGCCGCCTGACCAAGGAACACTGCGACTTTCTGGCGCGCATCCCGATGACTGATGCGGTCGCGAGTCTGAATGTGTCGGTGTCCGCCGGCGTTGCACTGTTCGAAGCAGTGCGGCAGCGGCGCGTTGCTTAACATGCATAACTGAGGACAAGTCGTGCTATTTCGCCAACTCTTCGACAAAACGTCGAGCACCTATACCTATCTGCTTGCCGACCGGCCGGGCGGCGAGGCGCTGCTGATCGATCCGGTGCTGGACCAGGCGGAAAGCTACGACCGGCTGCTGGCCGAGCTGGGGGTGAAGCTGGTGGTGGCGCTCGATACGCATACCCATGCGGATCATGTGACGGCGACCGGGCGGCTGGCGGACACGAGCGGCGCGCGCATCGTGACGGGCGAGCGCGGCCGCGCGGAGTGCGTGACCGAGCGGTTGCGCGACGGGGAGGTGTTGCGCGTCGGCCGGCTTGCGCTGGAAGCGGTTTATACGCCCGGGCATACCGACGATTCCTACAGCTATCGGATGCGGGATCGTATTTTTACCGGCGACACGTTGTTGATCCGCGGCACCGGTCGCACCGACTTCCAGAACGGTGATTCGTTCGCCGCCTATGACAGCCTGTTCAACAAGCTGCTGAAGCTGCCGGAAGCGACTCTCGTTTACCCCGCGCACGACTACAAAGGCTGGACCGTCAGCACGATCGGCGAGGAGCGGGCGCACAATCCACGTCTCCAGGTGGCGTCGGCCGAGGAGTACGCCGAACTGATGGGAAATCTGAACCTGCCTCATCCGCGGATGATCGATCAGGCGGTCCCGGCCAACCTGCGTTGCGGCCGGGACGCGGTGACTGCCTGATACGGCGGCTGCTATCATTCGGCTTTCACAGAACATTAACCAACAAGGAGCCGTCATGCCGCCAAAAATCACCGGTTCGGCGCTGATTCTTATTGCGCTTGTCGCATTGTCGGGCTGCTCGTCCGAGCCCTATCGTCCCGGTATGGACGCGCAGTGCCGCAGCGGATTGAGCGCGGCCTATGATGAGTTGAGCTTTGCCAAGTCCAGGGGTTTCGGCGGCACGGTGGACTACGCCAAGGCGGCGGCGCTGCTGAGCGCGGCAAAGATTCAGCAGCAATTCGACGAGTACGACAACTGTGTCGAAAAGGTAAGGGCCGCGCGGCGCTTCATCGAGGAATCGCAGGAGGCGCATTGAGCGCCATGATTACCGGTCCATGGACGGGCCGATGCCACGGTTAACGTTCAGAGAGATACACCCGACGACCCGAAGACTGCTTGCCTCGCGTTTCGCGCGCAGCGCGGGGCAGGGGGTGCTGATTGTCGATCTCGCGCTTTATCTGCACGCGCTCGGCTGGAGCGGCGCGGCGATCGGCGCCACATTGAGCGGCGCCGGGTTCTTCGCCGCCTTCGGCAGCATCACCATCGGCGTCGTCACCGACCGGCTGCGGCGCAAGCCGTTTCTGATCTATAACGAAGGCCTCACGCTGATCTGTGGGCTCCTGCTGTTGTTCGCGCGTCAGCCATGGGTGCTGATCGTCGCAATTATCCTGGCCGGTTTCGGGCGTGGGCAGACCGGCTCGGCAGGGCCGTTTTCGCCCGCCGAACAAGCCTGGCTGGCCGAGGCGGTGACGCCGGAGCGGCGCGGGCGCATCTACAGCCTGAACGCCGCGCTTGGGTTCTTCGGCATGGCCATCGGCGCGGGCCTGGCAATGCTGCCGTTCGTATGGCGCGACGCGCTCGGCGAGGCGGGGTCATACCGGCCGCTGTTCGGCATTATCGTCATCGGCGCGGCGGTTAACTTGTGGCTGCTTGGCGGCGCCTCCGAATCGGTACGCGCGGCGGCGAAGCGCAGGCAGCGCGAACAGACGCTGCAGCGACGCGGCAGCCCGGAGCAGCGGCGCGAAAACCGCATCCTGATCCGGCTGGTGCAAATGAACGCCGCGAACGGGCTGGCCATTGGCCTGACGAGCCCGTTGATCAGCTATTGGTTCGCGTTGAAATTCGGCGTCGGGCCGGAGGCGATCGCGCCGGTCATGGCGCTGGCCTTCGCCAGCGCCGGCATCGCGTCGATGATGACCGGCCGGCTGACGGACTGGCTCGGGCTGGTGCGGTCCGTCGTCGTGACGCGCGGCATTGGTGTCGTGTTGCTTGGCGTGCTGCCGCTGAGCCCGTTTTTTCTGCTCGCGGCGCTGATTTACCTGCTGCGACTGGCTTCCAGCGGCGGCTCGCTGGGCGCGCGCTGGGCGCAGGTGGTGTCGCTGGTCGGGGATGAGCGCCGCGGGCTGGCGACCAGCGCCAATGCGGCCTCGTTCCAGATTCCGCAGGCGGTCGGCCCGGCGATTGCCGGCACCCTGATTGGTGCCGGCTGGTTTGCGGTGCCGTTCTACGCCGGCGCGGTGCTGCAGGGGGTTTACGTCACCGCGTACGGGCGCGTCTTCGGGCGCTGGGAACGCGAAAATGCGGCGCGCTAAAGCGCTCTGAAGAGTGCTTGTGACAGAGCCGTTAGTCGAAGTCCGCCGTTGTCGTTTCGTTCGCCGTGACGCTTACCGTTTTCGTTGCCGAGAAGTTCAGCGTGTCGGCCTGGCCGGGCGCATCGAGCTTGGCGCAGGTGACGGTCAGCGTGTATTCGCCTTCGGTGAGGAAGCCGATCTCGTAGTCATACGCGCCGGTGGTATTATTCAGCGTCAGCATTGAGCTTGCGAGGGGCTGCCCATCCGTTGTGTCCGCGCTGGTGTCCACGTCCGCCGGAATCGCGTTGGCGCCAGCATAGGCGTAGACAGTCGGTCCACATGTGGCATCGGCAATCGAGAGCGTGCCGATGGACAGGGTGTTCGCGACTGAACCCTCTATGGTGCCGACCTCGACGTTGTTGATCAGGCGCAGCGCGGGCCGCAGCTTGTAAGCAGTCGAAGCATCGGCCGGCGCATTGATCGACTTGCGCAGGTCGAAATCAATGGTGAAATCGGCCGCGCCGCCTGCCGGTATCGTGATGCCGCTGACCAGCTTCAGGCCGCTTTCGGCGCCGCTGGGGATGACCAGGTCATGGCGCGAACCGTCGTCAAGCGTGATGTACGATTGACCGGCATCGACGTCCAGTCGAATCCACTGGTAGTTGCCCGCGTCGAGTGTTGCGCCGTCCAGCAGCACCGCCGCGTTCGAACCCTGGTACTTCAGCAGATCAATGGTTTTCGGCGAGTCGAAATCGAACGCCTTCGTGCCGCGGGGGCCGTGGATCTCGATGCCGGTGAAGGCAATCACGACAGCCTGGGCGCTGTCGATCGGCGCATCGGTGACCGCCAGATTCAACGTGCCCGTTTGCGGCGCCGACGTTGTATCGCTATCGGAGCCGTTACAGGCGGCCAGGGTCAGCGCCAGTGCGCACAGCAAAACGTTCGGCAGCAGCCGGGCAAGGAAGGTCCGGGTCATTATGTTCTCCCACGTGTGATTGTTGCGGGAGTTTAGCAACGCCCGGCGCCTCTTTCGTGACGCCCATCACGTTTTTCTGCCCTTGCGTCAGCTCATGTTCGCGGGCGATGAGTATGCCGGCAACACTTGGGCTAACGCACCCTGCTTGATCAACGCGGCCAGCGTTTCGATGTCCTTGTCGAGGCGCCGGTCGCCATCGTGCGCCTGCACATGTCCGCGTACCAGCGCGTGCAGGGCCTCGAGTGGCTCCGTCGTTTTCAGCGGACGCTGCACGTCGATCGCCGCGGCGGCAGCCAGCAGTTCTACCGCCAGAATGCGCGCGACGTTGTCGGCGATCCGGTTCAGCTTGATGCCGGCCCACGGCGCCATGCTGACATGATCTTCCTGTCCGGCGGACGTCGAGATGCTGTCGACGCTGGCCGGATGCGCGAGCGTCTTGTTTTCGGAAGCCAGGGCCGCGGCGGTGACATGCGCGATCATGAAGCCGGATTCGAGTCCCGGTTCGACCGTCAGGAACATCGACAGTTTCGGGTTGACCTGGCGCACCAGCAGGTCGCTGCGGCGCTCTGAAATGCCGCCGATTTCGGACGCGGCAATCGCCATGAAGTCGGACAGCATAGCGATCGGCTCCGCGTGGAAGTTGCCGCCGGAGAGGACGTCGCCGTCGAAGATCAGCGGGTTGTCCGACACGCTGTTGGCTTCCAGCGCCAGCTTGTCCGCCGCGTGCGCGAGCGTATCGCGCACCGCGCCCAGCACCTGCGGCATACACCGCACCGAATACGGATCCTGAACGCGGCCGCAATCGCGATGGCTGTTCCAGATGTCGCTGCCGGTCAGCAGCGAGCGGAACTGTTTGGCGACGGCAATCTGTCCCGGCATCCGGCGCACCGCGTGGATGCGCGCATCGAATGGCGCGTAGCTGCCGGCAAGCGCTTCAACCGTCAGCGAACCGATCGCGATAGTCGCGGCAAGCAACTTGTCGACCTGCAGCAGACCTTCGATCGCCAGCGCCGCGCTGACCTGCGTGCCGTTCAGCAGTGCGAGGCCTTCCTTCGCCTGCAGTTGCGCAGGCTCACGGCCGGCGGCTTCGAGCACGTGCGGGCCGCTCAGAATTTGCCCGTTGTGATGCGCTTCGCCTTCGCCGATCAGCGCCAGTGCCAGGTGGGCGAGCGGCGCCAGATCGCCCGACGCGCCGACGGAGCCGCGGCTCGGGATCACCGGGACGATGTTCGCGTTCAGCAACGCGAGCAGGGTGTCGACCACATCGGGCCGAATGCCCGACGCACCGACGGCGAGGCTGTTGGCTTTGAGAAGCATGATTCGGCGCACAACGTTGTCCGCGAACGGCTCGCCGACGCCGGCGGAATGGCTGCGCACCAGGTTGTATTGCAGGTCGATAACCTTGTCCGGTTCGATGCGCTGGCTCGCGAAAGCGCCGAAGCCGGTATTGATCCCGTAGCTGACCCGGCCGGTGCGCGCCACTTCCGACACGGTCGCAAGCGACCCCTGCATCTGTTCGCGCGCCTGGTCGCTGAGCACGACTTGCGGACGTTGTTGTTCGAAGGCGGCGACATCCTGCAAGGTCAAGTCGTGGCCGGTGAGGTGCAGAGTGGTTTGTGTCATGAGTGAAAAAGGCTAAGAGTTGATCATCCGGCCGCGGTAATACACCGCGTCCGGTTTGAGGCCGCCTAACTGGTAACAAAGCATTTCCGGCGCCGGCAGATCCCAGAGCGTGAAGTTGGCCTGTGTGCCGTGTTGCAGCATCCCGATGTCGTCCCGGCCGAGCGCGCGTGCGGCGTGGCTGGTAACTCCCTGCAGGGTTTCTTCCGGCGTCAGGCCGAAGAAGATTCCGGCCATGTGCATGATGGCTAGCAGGCTCGCCACCGGTGAGGAGCCGGGGTTGACGTCGGTCGCCAGCGCGATCGGCACGCCGTGGCGGCGGAACAGTTCGATCGGCGGTTTGCGCGTTTCACGCAGAAAATAGAACGCGCCCGGCAGCAGCACCGCAACCGTTCCCGCGTCAGCCATCGCCTCGACATCACGCTCTTCGGCGTACTCCAGGTGATCGCAGGACAGTGCGCCGAGTTCGGCCGCGCGCCGGGTCGCGCCGAAGTTCGAAAGCTGGTCGGTGTGCGCGCGCAGTCGCAAGCCAAGTTTGTCGGCGCGGTTCGCCAGTAGTGCAAGGTCGTCGCAATCGAAGGCGATGTTTTCGCAGAAAATATCGGCGGTATCGGCCAGGCCCGCCTCAGCGACCGCCGGCAGCATGTCGTCCACCACATGGCGCATGTAGGTTTGGCGGTCGCCGTCCTTCGGAATGCTGTGGGCGCCGAGAAACGTCGGCACGATGTCCATGTCGATTTCGCCGCGCAGCGCACCGATCGCGCGCAGCATTTTCATTTCGTCCTCGAACGTCAGGCCGTAGCCGCTTTTGATTTCGCAGGTTGTGAGACCTTCCGCCCGCAAGGCATGCAGGCGAGGCAGGGTGGCGGCGACCAGGTCTTCTTCGCTGGCCGCGCGCACGGCGCGGACGGTCGATAAAATACCGCCGCCCGCACGAGCGATGTCGGCATAGCTCGCCCCACGCAGTTTGGCTGCATGTTCGGCCATGCGTTCGCCGGCGTACAGCGCATGCGTATGGCAGTCGATGAAGCCGGGCAGCATGATACGATTCCCGGCATCGAAAACTTCCGCCGCTGGCGCGTCTGCGGGCGGATCGAATGCCGCGATTTTGCCGTTTGCTATCGCGATACTGCGAAAGCCAGCCTGTGCCGCGCCGTCCGTCATCGGGTAGATGCGGGCGTTGTTGATAATTAGGTCGTACACGGGCGGCTAGGATACACAGAATGACAAACAGACTCACCTTTCAGTACCTGCTGACGCCAGCCGGAATGGAGCGCGATCGCACGCTGGAACTCAGTGAGGCCGGCACGATCACGGCGATCGGACCGGCGGCCGGCCCGGCGGACGGCTTCCTGGCGCTGCCCGGCATGCCTAACGCACACAGCCATGCCTTTCAGCGTGCGCTGGCGGGATCTGCCGAGGCGCGCCTGGGCGAGGATTCGTTCTGGAGCTGGCGCGAAGCGATGTACCGGCTCGCCAACCGGGTAACGCCGGACGACATGCTCGTGATCGCGCGCCAGGCATTTGCCGATATGCTGCGCGGTGGGTACACCACCGTCGCGGAGTTTCATTATCTTCACGGGCTGCCGGACGGCCGCTGCGGCGCCGCGATGGCGGACGCGGTTATCGAGGCTGCCGCCGAGATGGGTATCCGGCTCACCCTGTTGCCGGTGTTCTACCAGGCCGGCGGTTTCGATGCGGCTCCGCAACCGGAGCAGCGCCGTTTCGTGCATGAATCGCTCGACGATTATCTGGGGTTGCTTGAAGATCTGCGCGGCAAAACGGCGCTGGGCGTGGCGCCGCATTCACTGCGTGCGGTGCCGGCGGCGCAATTGCCGGCGCTGACGGACACCGCCCGCGAACTGTTGGGGGCGGACTGCCCGATTCACATTCATATCAGCGAGCAGACAGGCGAGGTGGACCAGTGCCGCGAGCGCCACGGGGCGACGCCTGTTGAATGGCTGGCACAGCATGTGGCGCTGGATCGGAACTGGAACCTGGTGCACGCGACGCATGCCACTGCCGAAGAGCGCCGGCTGATTCAGGAACATGGCGCGAACGTGGTTCTGTGTCCGTTAACGGAAGCGTATCTCGGCGATGGTCTCTTCGCCGCCGGCGGGTTCGACGGGCGCATCGCGATCGGGTCCGACAGCAATATCCGGGCCGACGCCATCGAGGAGCTGCGCTGGCTGGAGTTCGGTCAGCGCCTGGCAGACCGCAAGCGGGCGCGGCTGGCGACGTCACAGGGACTGGGCGTGCCGCTCTGGTCGGCGGCAGCGCAAGGTGGCGCCGCGGCGGCCGGCGGCGTCGGCGGGGCTATCGAGATAGGCAAACCGGCCGACCTTGTCGTGCTGGGCGCCGATTCACCGGCACTCGCGGGGCATGACGACGCGACGCTGCTGGACGCGCTGCTGATCGGCGGCAGCCGGGCTGATATCGCTACGGTTTACGTGGGCGGGCGGAAGCGGGTCGAACGAGGCGCGCTGGCGGGACAGGCCGATCCGTTGCCTGACTTCGACGCGGCGGTCCGGCGCCTGCTTCAGTAGTAGTGTGCGCGGTGTGCCTGGCGCGGCATGGCGCCCGGCAGTTCGCGGGCGGCGACGAAAGCCAGGTAGCCGATATACCCGCCGGAGATGACATCGCCGAGAAAGTGATATTCGGAGACGACTAGCGCGGCCGCGAGCGCGCAGATGGCGAGCCAGCCCAACGGCCGCAATCGCGGATAGTAGTGCATGACGGCGAACGCGAGGGCGCAGGCAATGGCCATGTGGCCGGAGGGAAAGCCGAAGAAGTTGTCGCCGGCGCTGAGCCAGCGAAACTCGAAATGATACGGGTGGTCGAGCCAGTAGCGGGTGTTGACGCGGCCGAAGACAGCCTTGAGCAGGTCTTTGGCCGTGTAGCTGAACGGCAGGGCGGTGCCGATGACCTGCAGCAGGCAGACGAAGCGCCACCCGGCGTGCCGGCGCCGGAGGATGACGTAGCCGATCCAGCTGACGACGGTGATAATGGCGACGAAGACGTCGAGCAGATCGGGGAACTCCATTTCGGTGACGAAGCCGGCGCCGCTTTCGCTCAGACTGCCGGCAACGAACTGGGCGAGCGGCAGGTCGATCCACGCGACCGCAATGGCAGTGGCGGCCGTAACGACGAGCAGTAGTGCCAGCATACGCGGCCAGTCGCGCAGCACCAGCGACCGCGCGTTTTCCGGGGGCGGCGGGTAGTCGGACGACCGCGTGATACTATCCAGGTGAATTCTTTCTTCAGCTTCCATGCGCAGGATTACGATGACTGAGGTCGCCCCTTATAAGGTGCGTGAGCCGACCGCCGAGGAAAAACGGGTGGTGGTCAGCATTCCGCATACCGGTACTTATGTTCCCGACGATATTGCGGCCAGTTTTGCGTCCGATGCGATTCGTTCGCTGCCGATGACGGACTGGCATCTGCATCATTTATACGATTTTCTTCCGCGTCTCGGTGTCACCACACTATACGCGACCTGGAGCCGATTTGTCGCCGATTTGAACCGTCCGCCAACGGACCAGCCGTTGTATCCGGGTCGCTTCGAGACCGGAATCGTGGCGGAGAAGACGTTCTGGGGCGATACGATTTATGCGCAGGCGCCCGAGGCGGCCGAGGTCGAGCGGCGCAAGCGGCAGGTGCATGAGCCGTATCACCGGAAGCTTGCGGAGATTCTGGACGCGAAGCGGGAGAAGTTCGGACGCGTGGTGTTGATCGATGCGCACAGTGTCGCGTCGCGAGCCAGCTTGTTGCACGGGGAGTTGGAAAAAGAAATTTACCTTGGCAATCGGGATGGCGTGACCTGCGGCGACTGGCTGATCGATCATGTTGCGGAGCGCTTTGGCGATGCCGGCCTGGCGGTGTCGTACAACGATCCGTACAAGGGCGGTTACATTACCGACCATTACGGCCGGCTGGAGGGTGTTGAGGCGTTGCAGATAGAAATGGCCGAGCGGATTTATATGGACGAGGATGATCCGCAGGCGGCGCTGTCCGATCCGAAATTCGAGAAGACGCGCGGGGTGTTGCGCGATTTGTTTGCTTCTTTGTTGTTGCAGGCGGAAGAGAAGATTCGCTCCTGACAGGTTATCGTAGGGGCGGCGGTGTGGGGACTTCTTTCAGGGACGGCATCCTGCCTCACACAGCCCTGAAAGAAGTCCCCACACCACCGCCTCAGCCGTTATAGTTTTCCCGAATCCCCGAATCCCCGAATCCCCGAATCCCCGAATCCCCGAATCCCCGAATCCCCGAATCCCCGAATCCCGAATCCCGAATCCCGAATCCCGAATCCCGAATCCCGAATCCCGAATCCCGAATCCCGAATCCCGTTCTTACTCCGGCTTCACGAACTTCAACGTCATCCGGTCGCTTTCGCCAATGTGGTCAAACACCGGCGGCACGATTTCTCCGATCCTCTTCATCATTTCGACCATGCGCTTGTTCTCGTCCGTTTCTTCGGGCAGCTTCGGCGCATGCGCGATGGCGCGGCTCGGCGGCAGCAGGTGAATGCTCATCGTGCGCGGATCGGCCGGGTTGGCATTGACGCGGGAGACCGCCGCCAGCTTGAAGCCGACATCCTGCGCCAGATTGATGACGTAGGCTTCAGGCAGCCGGTGCAGCTTGCTGGCGTCTTCCGCCGCGTCGGTGTTGGGGTTGGCGCGATGCGCGACGACGCCGAAAACGCCACCCGGCTTGAGCGCCTTGTAAGCCGCTTGAAACACTGATTTCAGCGTCCCTTCCGCTTGCCAATCGTGCGCGTTGCGGAAGGTCAGCACCATGTCGACGCTATTGGCCGGTGCGAGATCGGTCTGCTCGGGCGGCAGGAAAGATACGACCTTGACCTTGCCGTAGGCATCGGAATTGTCTTTGAGCTTCTGGCGGTAGCTTTTGGCCATTCGGCGCAGGAACTCGCTTTCGCTGTCGAGCGGCGGCGCGGCGGCGATGAGCTCGCCCCCGTCCTTGAGGTACGGGGCGAGGATTTCCGTGTACCAGCCGCCGCCCGGCTGCAGTTCGACCACCGTCATGTCCGGCTTCAGGCCGAAGAATTCGAGCGTCTGGTGCGGGTGGCGGTATTTGTCGCGCAGCTTGTGCTCGGCGCTGCGCTGCGGGCCCTGGATCACGTCGGACAGGGCGTCGGGCTGGTAGTATTGCTGTGCCGATGCGAGTTCCGGAATGAATGCCAGTGAAAGCATCGCAAGCAGGGACAGGGCAATTTTCATTGCGACCTCCTTGTTGTCGAACCGGGCGATCCGGCTCGGATTTGGGCGTGGTCTATGTCAAAATACACTGTTTTTGCCTGCCGGCAAATCCGGCGAGCCTTCTTTCGCTTGACGATAATTCAATGAGCCACGAAAAGTTCAGTCTGGTCCTGCAGTCCAGCCGCATGGTGACGCCGCGCGTGCGGCAACTTGGTTTCGTTCGCGAGGACGGGCAGCCGCTAGAGTACGTCTCGGGGCAGTTCATCACGCTGCACCTGCCTTACGAGGACATGGTGCTGCGGCGCAGCTACAGCATCGCGACGATGCCGGGCAGCGACGAGGAAATTCGCATTGCAGCGACCTACGTGCCCGACGGGCGCGCGACCAAGCTGTTGTTCGCCATGGAGCCGGGCGACAAAGTCGAGGCGACAGGGCCGTTCGGGCGCTTTGTGCTGCGGGAGGATCCGCCGGCGCGCTACATTCTGGTCGCGACCGGTACCGGCGTGTCGCCGTACCGCGCGATGCTGCCGCGTTTACGCGAGCGGCTGGAGGCCGAGGGTTGTTCGGCGCTGCTGCTGCTGGGCGTGCGCGGCCCGGACGAGCTGCTGTTTGGTGAGGATTTTCTGGAGTTTTCCGAAGGCCAGAAGGGGTTCGAGTTCGTGGCCTGTTACAGCCGCCACATGCCCGACTCGCCGGGGCCACACGAGCGTAGCGGCTATGTGCAGAGCACGCTGCAGGAACTGGCCGTGGATCCGGAGCGGGATATCGTTTATCTGTGCGGCAACCCGGACATGATCGACGCGGCAGTCAACGATCTGAAGGAAAAGGGCTTTCAGAACCCCCGCTTGCGGCGCGAGAAATACGTCTCGTCGAACTAGGCACGCGCAACGTCACCGGTTCCGACGCTTTCGCATTTTTGTCCAGACGAGGATCGACACTGCCGGCAACACGATGCCGCCGCCGACAAAGATGCCGCCCATGTACCACCCCAGGCGCGGGTCGTGGGGCGGAATGCCCGCCGCGGCGCAGATGACGATGGCCAGGCCCGCCCACAGCGCCGCCCACAGCAGCGGAACAATCAGCAGCAGCATTGGCGATTAGAACGGGTTGTCGACCTGGACGTCGCGTTCGCGCAGTTCGTGCACGAACGCCTCAATGCGCTCCGCTGGCACACCCGTCAAGTTCACCATCAGCACGCCGCGCCGCAGCCGGTTCGGCACGCTCTGTCGGCGCGTTTCGATCGACACCCGCTTGATCTGGTCGAGCGCGTAAGCGCGTGTGCCCAGCGAGAGTCCCCGCGGGTCTGATAGCGTGAGCATGTGTCCCGAGAGGCGGGCGGCCGGTTGCCGAATCAGCTTCACGCCAAGCGCACCGACGACCAGCCCGGCGACGAATGCCAGCACGGCCCAGCCGGGAAAGCTGGTGTAGAGCGCCAGCATGTAGGCGCCCGCAAATAAAATGGCGGCGCCGATCAGCCAGGGGTACATGCGCTTCTGGTCTCGAAAGAATACTTCTGCAGGTCTGTCGGGCATTGATCTTGTCCTTGGTCTTGCCGTCATTATCGGGCCCGCCACCGGCGGATGCAAAGGCTGCTTACAGGTCGACCGTCTTGTGTCGGTACTCGCACAGGTCGGCGATCACGCAACGCGGGCATTTCGGCTTGCGCGCGACACAGGTGTAGCGGCCGTGCAGGATGAGCCAGTGGTGCGCGTTCGGCTTGTATTCGTCCGGCACGAACTTCAGTAGTGCCTTTTCGACGGCGAGCGGCGTCTTGCCCGGGGCGAGGCGGGTGCGGTTGGCGACCCGGAAGATATGCGTGTCGACGGCAATTGTCGGCTCGCCGAAGAGCGTGTTGAGAATGACATTGGCGGTCTTGCGGCCGACGCCGGGCAGTGCTTCCAGTTCCGCCCGGGTGTTCGGCACCTGGCCGTCGTGGCGGTCGAGCAGCAGCTCCGACATCGCGATGACGTTTTTCGCCTTGTTGTTATACAGGCCGATGGTGTTGATGTATTCCTTTAGCGCGTCTTCGCCGAGCGTCACCATCTGCTTTGGTGTACTGGCTACCTTGAAGAGTTTGGCGGTGGCGGCGTTGACGCCCCGGTCGGTGGCCTGGGCCGACAGGATGACGGCGACCAGCAGTTCATAGTCGTTGTTATAGACCAGCTCGGTGGTCGGCGCGGGGATCGCTTCCTGCAGCCGCTTGAAGATTTCCCGGCGCTTCGCTGCGTTCATGCCCGGTCCTTTCCGCGCCGGGCGCGGACCTCGGCGACCATGGCTTTGATTTCGCTCCGCCGGGCCGCCGCCGTCCGGGCGATCTGGTTATCCCGCCGCCGGTTTTCGCGCGCCGCGTGCTCGGCCGTCAGCCGTGCCGCGCGCGCCTCGACACGATGACGGGCATGGTCTGCTGCCTGGCGATCGGCCGGCGGCACGTGTCGGCGACGCAGGGCTTCGATGGCGTCGTCGGCCGCGGGTTCGCCAGCCGCTGCCGTGCGGGCTTTCGCGGGAACCATGTCGATACAGTCGACCGGGCAGGGCGGCAGGCACAGCTCGCAGCCGGTGCATTCCGCGGCGATCACCGTGTGCATCAGCTTGGCCGCGCCGACAATGGCATCGACCGGGCAGGCCTGGATGCAGCGGGTGCAGCCAATGCAGGTGTCTTCGTCGATGACAGCGACAGTGGGCGTCAGCGTTTCACCGCACGCCGGGTCGAGCGGTTTCGGATCGCGGCCGGTAAGTTCGGCCAGCGCGGCAATGGCGGTGTCGCCGCCCGGCGGGCAGCGATTAATGTCGGCTTCGCCACGGGCGATGGCCTCGGCATACGGCCGGCAGCCGGCGTAGCCGCAGCGCTCGCACTGCGTCTGTGGCAGCAGCCGGTCGATGTCGTGCGCGGTGGGCTTCAATGGCGCCTTACTTGACCTTCATGCCCGGCTTCGACCCGGCATCCGGTTCGAGCACGAAGACATCCTTGCCACCGGGGCCGGCAGCCAGCACCATGCCTTCCGACACGCCGAAGCGCATCTTGCGCGGCGCGAGGTTTGCGACCAGCACGACCAGGCGGTCTTTCAGCGCGTCCGGTTCGTAGGCGGCCTTGATGCCGGCGAACACGGTGCGCGTGCCCAGCTCGCCGACGTCGAGCGTCAGCTTGAGCAGCTTGTCGGCGCCTTCGACATGCTCCGCATTGGCGACGCGCGCCACGCGCAGATCGATCTTCGCGAAGTCGTCGATGTTGATTTCGGCGGCATCCGATTTCGCTTTCGCCGCGGCCGGCTGCTTTTGCAGGTCTTCTCTGGAGGCGTCGATCATCGCCTGGATATCCTTCTGGTCAATGCGCTGCATCATCGGTTTGAACGGGTTGATCTGCGTGCCGAGCAGCGGTGTGTCGAGGTCCGTCCAGCGGAACGGCTCAACGTTCAGAAATTCCGCGGCCTTTTCGGCCAGGGCCGGCAGCACCGGCGCAAGATAAATCGCCAGCACGCGGAACAGGTTGAGTGCCTGCGTGCAGACCGCCTGCACCTGCTCGGCGTTGGCCAGGTCCTTGTTCAGCTTCCACGGTTTGTGCTCGTCAACAAAGGCATTGGCGCGATCGGCCAGTGCCATCACTTCGCGCACCGCGCGCGAGAACTCTCGGTTTTCGTAAGCCGAGGCAATGCTGTCGGCTGCCGCGGTGAAATCGTCGTACAGCGCCGGCTCCATCAGCGTGTCGGCCAGGCGGCCATTCGAGCCTTTATGAATGAACCCGGCCGAGCGGCTGGCGATATTGACCAGCTTGCCGACCAGGTCGCTGTTGACGCGCTGGCGGAAGTCCTCAAGGCTGAGATCGATGTCGTCGAGACCCGGCCCGAGCTTGGCCGCAAAGTAGTAGCGCAGATACTCGGGATCGAGATGGTCGAGATACGTCCGCGCCTGGATGAACGTGCCGCGCGACTTCGACATCTTCTTGCCGTCGACTGTCAGGAAGCCATGCGCAAATACCGCACTCGGCGTGCGGAACCCGGCGGCGGACAACATCGCCGGCCAGAACAGCGCGTGAAAATAGATGATGTCCTTACCGATAAAATGGTATAGCTCGGCCTGGCTTTCCGCGTCCCAGAACGCGTCGAAATCCAGTTCCGGCGTGCGATTGCAGAGATCCCTGAAGCTCGCCATGTAGCCGATCGGTGCGTCCAGCCAGACGTAAAAGTACTTGCCGGGCGCATCGGGAATCTCGAAGCCGAAGTAGGGCGCGTCGCGGGAAATGTCCCAGTCCTTCAGGCCCGCCTCGAACCACTCATCGAGCTTGCGGCGCACGCTCTCGTGGACGTGGCCTCCACGGGTCCAGTCCTTCAGCATGGCCTCGAAATCGGCGAGCTGCACGAAGTAATGCACCGATTCCTTCTCGATCGGTGTCGTGCCGGAAACGACGGAGACCGGATTCTTCAGTTCGCTGGGCGAATAGGTCGCGCCGCAGTTTTCGCAGGAGTCGCCGTACTGGTCGGCCGCGCCGCAGCGCGGGCACTCGCCGCGAATGAACCGGTCCGGCAGGAACATCTGCTTTTCGACGTCGTAGGCCTGCGATATCGTGCGCTCGACAACGTGGCCGCCGTTCTTCAGGCCCTGGTAAATGCGGTTGGCGAGTTCCCGGTTTTCGGGAGAATGCGTCGTGTAATAATTGTCGAAGCCGATCATGAAGTCGGCGAAGTCGCGGCGATGCTCGCGGTCCGAGCGCTCGATCAACGCTTCCGGTGTGATACCTTCCTGTTGTGCCTTGAGCATGATCGGCGTGCCGTGGGCGTCGTCGGCGCAGACGAAATGGCAACGTGAGCCGAGCAGCTTCTGAAAGCGCACCCAGATGTCGGTCTGGATGTATTCGAGCATGTGGCCGATGTGGATCGAGCCGTTGGCGTAGGGCAGGGCAGCGGTGACAAGAATGTCGCGAGGCATGGGATTAGCTAGTCGAATGAAACGCGAATTATGCCATAGGGGTTACGGCGGCGTCAGAATGCTCGTCGGCTTGCTGGGCCTGCTGGCGACGGCGCAGGCGGGCGCCGCTGCCCATGTCGGCGCGCCGTTGCCACCGCTCGAACTGCCGAACGTGAATGGCCAACTGGTGCCGCTGCGGAGCGATACTGCCAGGCTCACGATCATCAATTTCTGGGCGAGCTGGTGTACGCCCTGCCTTCACGAGATACCGGATCTCGTCAGCGTCTACGACCGCTGGCGGCGGCATGGCGTGCGCGTAGTGGGCATTGCGGTGGATTCGGGCACGCCGGAAGAAATCGCCCGATTCGCCAGCGAGCACGGCATCGACTATGCGGTGCTGGTTGCCGATACCGGCTGGGTGCGGCAGCACTTCGGGCTAACGGGTATCCCGGTCACGTTGATCGTCGACGGTCGCGGCATCATTCAGGCGCGGCTGCCGGGGCCGCAAACAGGGGAGCGCTTGACCTACATCATTAGCCGATATTTGCGGCGATGATAAACTAGCACCCTTTCAGTCAGGATATTTCAATGCGATTGACTACCGGCGCGGTGGCGGCGGCGCTGTCTGGCGCCACACCTCCCGATCTCGACGTTGATTTGTCTGCCGCGGTGGACCGTGTCGAGGTCACCGAGGGCGGGCGGGCGAACGTCCGGCTCACGCTCGGTTTTCCCGCGGCCGGTATTCGCGACGGTCTGGCGAAATGGGTGGCCGAGCGGCTGGACTCGTCCGGTTTCCCCGTCGGCACCGTCGAGATCGATTGGGAGATTTCGCCGCACGCGGTGCAGGGTAATTTGCAGCCGCTCAAGGGCGTCAAGAATCTGATCGCGGTGGCTTCCGGCAAAGGCGGTGTCGGCAAATCGACGGTCGCCGTCAATCTTGCGCTGGCGCTGGCGGCGGAGGGCGCGCGCGTCGGCGTGCTGGACGCCGACATCTACGGGCCCAGCCAGCCGCGCATGCTGGGGCTCGAAGGCCAGCGGCCGACCAGCCCGGACGGCAAGCACATCGACCCGCTGGTCGGCCATGGCCTGCAGTGCATGTCGATCGGCTTCCTCGTCGACCAGGACACGCCGATGATCTGGCGCGGACCGATGGTGACGCAGGCACTGACGCAGTTTCTGAATGATACCAGCTGGGACAATCTCGACTACCTGATCATCGACATGCCGCCGGGTACCGGCGACATCGCGCTGACGCTTGCGCAGCGCGTGCCGGTCAGCGGCGCGATCATCGTCACCACGCCGCAGGACATCGCGCTGCTCGACGCCCGCAAGGGTCTGAAGATGTTCGAGAAAGTGGATGTGAACGTGCTCGGCATCGTCGAAAACATGAGCACCTATATCTGCCCGAAGTGCGGCCACGAAGAAGCCATCTTCGGCGAGGGCGGCGGCAAGCGGCTCGCCGACGAGAACGACACCCCGCTGCTGGGCACGCTGCCGCTGGACCTGCGGATTCGCGAGCAGGCCGACAGCGGCCGCCCCACAGTCGTCGCCGAACCTGACGGCGACATCGCGAGAGCGTACCGCGCGCTCGCGCGCCGCGCCGCAGCCGAACTGGCGCAGACCGCGCCGGCGGCATTTCCGAATATCGTCGAGGAAGATTAATGAGCATCAAGTCGGACAAGTGGATTCGGCGCATGGCCGAGCAGGAAGGACTTATCGAACCGTTCGAGCCCGGCCAGGTGCGCGCCAACGGCAGCGGCAAGATCGTCTCTTACGGTACCTCGAGCTACGGCTACGACGTGCGCTGCGCGAACGAATTCAAGATCTTCACCAACATCAACTCGGCCGTGGTCGACCCCAAAGCCTTCGATGCCAACAGCTTCGTCGACTTCAGCGGCCCCGTCTGCATCATTCCGCCGAACTCGTTCGCGCTCGCGCGCACGGTCGAATACTTCCGCATCCCGCGCAACGTGCTGACCGTCTGCCTGGGTAAATCCACTTACGCGCGCTGCGGAATTATCGTCAACGTGACGCCGCTGGAGCCGGAGTGGGAAGGGCACGTGACGCTGGAGTTTTCGAACACCACTCCGTTGCCGGCCAGGGTGTACGCCGACGAAGGCGTCGCGCAGATGCTGTTCTTCGAATCGGACGAAGTGTGCGAAACCTCGTACAAGGATCGCGGCGGGAAGTACCAGGGCCAGCGCGGCGTGACGCTGCCTAAAGCTTAAGGCGGCAGGAAGAAATCCCCCTCCAGCTCCCCCTTCCGGCCTACGGCCGCAAAGGGGAGTGCAAGAAGCAAGAAGCACCAGAGCTATCACTCAAGTTCTCCCCTTTGCTCGCGTAGCGAGGAAGGGGGAGTTAGAGGGGGATTCTTACTTCTTGCCGAATTGAATCGACCGCAGTTCCAGCCGGAACACCGGATCGCCGTCCTTGATCTGCGCAACCTTCACCGGCACGTAGTTCAACTTCGGCGCCAGCCAGAATATGGTCTTGCGGATGGACCCCGGCTCGCTGCGCTCGACGCGAACCGCGGTAAACGCGCCTGCCGGCACTGAAATAGCGTCCCGCCCGACGACCTTCAGGTGATACACCTCAAGCTCGTTGCGGTTGACCACCGGAAAGCTGCCCGCATCCATGCCGCCGGCCACGCTCCGCGACAGCTTGAGCTGCGCCAGAAACGGGTCGCTCGCCCCCTTCGGGATATCGATCTTCTTTTCGTCGCCGCGATACGTGCTGTGCGCGACGTCATGCTTCCAGTCGAACAGAATGGACTGCGTGCGCTCATCGTCGCCCGTGTGGGAATAGCGATATTCGCGCGCGCTGAACTCACCGCTGTCGGCAATGGTAAAGACGCTCGACTCCGAAATGACGTCGTCGCGAAACAGGCTGACCAGCCCGGTCGCGTGGCTGTCGGATTTGAAGCGCCAGCGATCCTTGCCGAGCTTCTCAAGCTGGAACTTCGCCACACCGGCGCGAACGCCGTGCGTGATGACGTCGTAATCGGCCGCGTAGGGCTTCAGCGTTGCCGCAAAACCGGGGACCGCCAAAAGCAGCAACAGCACCGGCAGCAATCGTTTCAACAGCGTCATTCGAAATCCATAACCGGTGGGGCGGCGAGCCGCTCGCCATCCATAAACACCTGGTTATCGTACAGCTTCACCCGTCCCGCGGCGAACCACTGGATCACACGGGGATAAATCACATGTTCGGCCGCCTGTACCCGCGCGGTCAGCACCGTTTCGTCATCGTCAGCGTTGACCGGCACGCGCGCCTGCAGGATCACCGGCCCGCCATCCAGTTCCGATGTCACGAAATGCACGCTGGTGCCATGATGCGCGAGCTGCTCGGCAAGTGCGCGCCGATGAGTGTGCAGGCCCCGCAGTGCCGGCAGCAGCGACGGGTGGATATTAATCATGCGGCCGCTGAAATGCGCCACGAAGGCATCATCCAGAATGCGCATGAAGCCGGCCAGCACCACCAGGTCCGGCGAAAATGAATCGACCGTCTTCAGCAAATCGGCCCGCCAGGCACTGCGCCCGGCATATTCCCGCGGCGCCACCGCCCGAGTCGGCACGCCGGCTTTACGCGCCCGCTCGAGCCCGAACGCATCCGCCTTGTCGCTGACGACCGCCACAAGTTCGGCGGCCACATCGCCGCGCGCGATGGCATCAATGATCGCCTGCAGATTACTTCCGTTCCCGGAAATCATCACGACTAGACGGAGCATTTCTCTTCTTTTCCAGCTAAAGGTGTCAGCAAAATTCAACGTCTGGGGAGGTGGTGGCGTAACGGCTTTCCGGGTCGTGTGAGACAGGGATGTCGAACGCGAAGCCTACATGGATGTATTCACGGCGTCCCGGGAAGGCGTTACGGTACCGCCTCTCGCTAAAGCGGATCGGCCGCAATCGAAACGTCCGGCCGAGCCTCGACCCCCCCAACAATCACGGCCTGTTCTCCGGCATCGGCCAAAACAGAAACCGCTTTATCGGCATCCCCGGCGGCCACGCAAACAATCATCCCCAGCCCGCAATTAAACGTCCGGTACATCTCATCGTCCGCAATATTACCGGCCTCCTGAAGCCAATCGAAAACCGCCGGCCGCTGCCATGAACCGGCGTCCAGCACTGCGCCCAGCCCCTCCGGCAACACCCGCGGCAGGTTTCCCGGAATGCCGCCGCCGGTAATATGCGCCAGCGCGTGCACCGGCACCTGCTTCATCAGATCGAGCAGTGGCTTCACGTAAATCCGCGTGGCGGCAAGCAAATGATCCACCAGCGGACGGCCGTCCAATGGCATGTCCAGCTTGGCCCCGCTGACCTCCAGCACCTTCCGGATCAGCGAATAGCCGTTCGAATGCGGACCCGACGAGGGCAACCCGATCAAAGCATCACCAGCTTCAACGGCGCTGCCATCGATGAGCCGATCCTTCTCGACCGCCCCCACACAAAAGCCGGCCAGATCGTAATCCGAGCCCTCATAAAGCCCCGGCAACTCCGCCGTCTCGCCGCCGACCAGTGCACAACCGGCCATCTCGCAGCCGCGCGCTACGCTCGACACCACCGCAGTCGCCGTATCCAGATCGAGATGGCCGCTCGCATAATAGTCGAGGAAAAACAGGGGCTCCGCGCCCTGCACGATCACATCGTTCACGCACATCCCCACCAGATCGATGCCGATGCCGTCATGACGGCCGGTCTCGATAGCCAGCTTCAGCTTGGTGCCGACGCCGTCCGTGCCCGACACCAGTACCGGATGTCGGTACTTGTCCGGCGGCAGTTCGAAAAGCGCGCCGAAACCGCCGAGCCCGGCCAGTACCTCCGGGCGCTGCGTACGGCGCGCAGCAGGCTTGATCCGTTCGATCAGCTCGTCGCCGGCGTCGATATCGACACCCGCGTCGCGATAGGTCAGAGGCTTGGAGGTCATGGCGGACTCGTCATAAAAATATGATATTTTACTGCATCCCATGACTTTCCTCTCGTCAGGTGTTCGATTGAACTTCCCGCGTTTCTTTCCGCTGCTGATCGCCCTCGTTTTGATGCCCGCGCCGCTGCTGGCAAGCGTGGTGCCAAACCTTTATTCGGCCAGCGTGCCGGTTAACAGCCAGAGCGAGCAGGCGCGCAGCCAGGCGCTGCAGGGCGCGCTGCGGCAGGTTATCGTCAAAGTGACGGGCAGCCGCGCGGCGCCGGACAATCCGCAGGTTGCCGCCATCGTCGCGCAGCCCGAACAATACCTCCAGGCCTATCGATACCAGCGCCACGTACCGGCGCCCAACGAACCGCTCTTCGGCCCCAACGCCTCGGCGACGCTGGACCTCTGGGCGCAATTCGACAGCCAGACGCTCAACCAGGCGCTGCGCGCTGCCGGCCAGCCGCTCTGGGGTAGCGAGCGGCCGGCAACGCTGGTCTGGATCGCCTACGAACAAGGCGACGGCCAACGCAATATCGTGGGCGCCGAAGCTGCGGACGCAGTGCTGCAAAGCGTGCAGCAGGCCGCGAAGGCGCGAGGCGTCCCGGTCATGTTTCCGCTGATGGATGTTCAGGATCGCGCGCATCTCAGCTTCTCCGACGTCTGGGGCGGCTTTGTCGCGCCAGTCGTGCAAGCGTCGCAGCGGTATCAACCGGATGCGATTTTGATCGGGCGGATCGACGGCAGCGGCATCGCCGCCAATGCCCGCTGGACCCTCGTCGTCGCCGGCCAGCCGACCAGCTGGGACGGCGCCCACGGCAAACCTTCGGAAGTGGCCAGCGCCGCCATTCAGCACCTGGCCGACCTCTACGCCTCCAGGTTCGTGATCAAGACGGGCGCTGGCGCGCAGCAGATTCCGGCGCTCGACATTATGGTCTCCCATATCGGCGATCTTGGCGCGTACGGCCGAGTCTTGAAGTATCTGCGTTCGCTGAGCGCCGTCGACAACGTCGAGCCGATGCAAATTACCGGCGACGCGGTGACGTTCAAAGTCAGCGCGCAAGGCACCATTGCCGACCTTGAGCAGACGATCGCACTGGGCTCAGTGCTCGAAACCAGCAACGAAACAATGCCCGTGCCGCCGCCCGAGGCCAATTCGAGCGTCACCCCAATTGCTGTTCCGCTGACGCTGCATTATCGATATCAACCCTGATTCCGCCGTGCCTCACGCGCCCGAACAGCTCGCACTCGGTGTCGGCCTGTCGTCGGGCAGCACCTTCGCGGATTTCCATGGTGGTGCCCAGCCTGAAGCGTTGGCGCTCGCCGAACGGCTGGCGCTGCGCACCGATTATCCGATCGCGTGCCTGTGGGGGCCGCCGGAAACCGGCAAGACGCATCTCCTTCAGGCCGCCTGTCGCGCCGCCATCGGCGCCGGCCGGACCGCCGCCTATTTGCCGCTGATTGAGTCGAGCTATCTCGACCCTGATCTGCTCAAGGGCTGGGAACGCTTCGAACTGATTTGTGTCGACGACGTGGGCCAGGTTGCGGGGCAGGTGCGCTGGGAAACAGCGCTGTTCACGCTGTTCAACATGCTGCACGAATCGGGAGGTACGCTGCTCGCGGCCGCCAGAACACCGCCGGCAGGCAGCGACTGGGCGCTGCCCGATTGGCAATCGCGGCTGGCCTGGGGGCCCGTCGTCAAGCTCACGTCGATGAGCGACGAGGCGCGGCTGGCCGTGCTGCAGCTTCGGGCCTCGCGGCGCGGGCTGAAGCTGCCGGAAGAGGTGGCGCGTTTCCTGTTGCATCACGCGCCGCGCGACATGCACTCATTGATGCAGGTGCTCGACCGGCTCGATCATGCCTCACTCGCGTTGCAGCGGCGGTTGACGATACCGTTGGTGAAGCAGGTGTTGGAACGGGATTCGGGGTTCGGGGCTCGGGATTCGAAGATCACTTAATCCGCTTCGTGAACGACTTGGGCGCGTCGGACTCGCAACGCTGCGCCGCTGGCAACGAATAAGATCGCAACCAATACCAACTCGACGATTGCCAGCCACTGATCCGTCGCGCCGGCAAAAATTTCCGTCAGCGCGTGCGCCATGTAGCCGAGCGCGATAAAGCCGCACCAGGCGTAGGCTGACACACGGTCGCGTATCAGCGGCCAGCCGACAATCAACAGCGGCAGCACCGCTATCGTCATCGCCGCCGCCATCGGGAACGAATGCGGCGGACTCAGCCAGCCGAACCAGGTGAGCAGCCATAGGGCAAGCGCACCGGCGGCCGCCAGCGTCAGTTTGCGAGGCGCAATCATGCTGTAGCCAGGCGTTTTGCGGCTTCCGCGACGCGCCGCCCGAGCGCGCGGCACAATTCCGCTTCTTCGCTGGTTATTGCCATGCGACTGTCGGTGCCGGCAAGATGGCTTGGCCCGTAGGGCGTGCCGCCGGAGCGCGTCGTGTTCAGCGCCTTCTCCGTGTAGGGCAGGCCGGTAATCAGCATGCCGTGATGCAACAGCGGCAGCATCATCGACAGCAGCGTGGTTTCCTGGCCACCATGGAGCGTGGACGTTGAGGTGAAGACGCCCGCGGGTTTGCCGGCAAGTGTGCCGTTCAACCACAGGCTGCTGGTGCCGTCGAGGAAGTATTTCAGCGGTGCAGCCATATTGCCGAAGCGCGTCGGGCTGCCCATGACGAGTCCGGCGCATTCGATCAGATCCGCGTGCGTGGCGTACACCGGGCCCGATTCCGGAATGGAGTCTTCAACGGCTTCCGACACCGCCGAGACCGGCGGCACCGTCCGCAGTCGCGCCTGCACGTCCGGGACTTCTTCAATCCCGCGGGCAATGCGTTCCGCCATCGCCGCGGTCGCGCCATAGCGGCTGTAATACAGCACCAGGATTTCCATCATCGGTTCACGCTATGGCTTGTACGCTTGCCAATTGCTCTTCCAGCTTCGCAATCGACGCGCGATGTTCCTGCAGTCGCTCACGTTCCTGGGCGACGACCTGTTCGGGCGCGTTGCTGACGAACGCTTCGTTGGCAAGTTTTCTTTCACTTTGTTCTTCGAGCTTTTTGAGCTTGCCGATCTGGCGCTCCAGCCGTTCGGCTTCGGCCGCGATGTCGATCAGACCTGCCAGCGGCACCAGAATTTTCATCTGGCCGAGCAGGGCGGTCGCGCTTTGCGGTGCACTGGCGGATGCCTCCAGCAGTTCCACCGATTCGATTCTCGCCAGGCTTCGGATCAGGCCGTCGTAAGCCTCGAGTCTGCGGCGGTCGGTATCGTCGGCATCAGTCAGCAATACCGGCAGCGGCTTGCCGGGCGCGATGTCCATTTCGCCACGAATCTGGCGCACACCGAGCACGAAATCCATCAGCCATTGCATTTCAGCTTCCGCGTCGGCGTCGACGGCGAAATCGGCCGTTTCCGGAAACGGCGCAAGCATGATGCTCTCGCCGGCACGACTGACGAGCGGCGCGACTTTCTGCCAGATTTCCTCAGTGATGAACGGCATCAGCGGATGCATCAACCGCAGCAGCGTTTCAAGCACAACGGCGAGTGTTTCCCGCGTGCCATTGCGCTGTGCCGCCGGCGTGCTCGCGTCGAGCAGCGGCTTCGACAGTTCGAGATACCAGTCGCAGTATTCGTTCCAGGTGAACTCGTAAAGCGCGCGCGCGGCGAGATCAAAGCGGTACGTGCCGAAATGTTCATGCACCGCGGCAATCGTGCGCGCGAGCCGGGAGCGAATCCAGAGTTCGGCAATGCCGTATTGGACGGCGCTGCCTTCGGCCGGCGTCGCCTCCAGCTTCATCAACACGTAGCGCGCCGCGTTCCACAGCTTATTGCAGAAGTTGCGGTAGCCGTCGAGCCGCCCGAGATCGAAGTTGATGTCGCGGCTGGGGCCGGCGAGGGCGGCCAGCGTGTAGCGCAGCGCGTCGGTGCCGTGCGCCGGAATGCCGTCCGGAAACTGCTTGCGCGTGTTTTTGCGGACCTTTTCGGCAAGCTGCGGCTGCATCATGCCGAAGGTCCGCTTCTCGATCAGCGCGTCGAGTTCGATGCCGTCGATCAGGTCGATCGGGTCGAGGATGTTGCCCTTGGACTTGGACATCTTCTGGCCGTGCTCGTCGCGAATCAGGCCCGTAATGTAGATTTCGCGGAACGGTACATCGCCCATGAACTTGAGGCCCATCATGACCATTCGGGCGACCCAGAAGAAAATGATGTCGAAGCCGGTGACGAGCACGTTGGTCGGATAATACGCTTCAAGCTCCGGTGTCTTTTCCGGCCAGCCGAGCGTGGAGAACGGCCATAACGCGGACGAAAACCAGGTGTCCAGCACGTCTTCGTCCTGTTTCAGCGGCAGATCTTCGTCGAGCTTGTACTTCGCTCGCACTTCAGCTTCGTTGCGTCCAACGTAGATATTGCCGGAATCGTCATACCAGGCGGGAATGCGATGGCCCCACCAGAGCTGGCGGCTGATGCACCAGTCCTGGATGTTGCGCATCCACTCGAAATAGGTTTTCGACCAGTTCTCCGGCACAAACCGAATGCTGCCGTCCTCGACCACCTTGATGGCCGGCTCGGCGAGCGGTCCCATCTTCATGTACCACTGGTCGGTGAGATACGGCTCGACGACCGCGTTGCTACGATCGCCGCGCGGAACCTTCAGCTTGTGCGCATCGATCTTGTCCAGCAAGCCCAACGATTCGAAATCGGCGATGATTTTCTTGCGCGCACAGAACCGATCGAGGCCACGGTATCCTTCAGGCACTTCTTCATTGAGCGCCGCGTCAGGCGTCAGGACGTTGATCATCGGCAAATTGTGGCGTTGGCCGATGTCGTAGTCGTTGAAATCGTGCGCGGGCGTGATCTTCACGCAGCCTGTGCCGAATCCGGGATCGACGTAAGCGTCGGTAATGACCGGAATCCGCCGGTTCGCAAGCGGCAAGTCGATCGTCTTGCCGACGAGGCCGCTGTAGCGCTCGTCGTCCGGATGCACCGCGACCGCGACGTCTCCGAGCATCGTTTCCGGGCGCGTGGTGGCGACAACGACATAGCCTGAGCCGTCCGTCATCGGATAGCGCAGGTGCCACAGGTGGCCGTTTTCCTCGCTCGGGACAACCTCAAGATCCGATAACGCCGTCTTCAGCACAGGATCCCAGTTAACCAGACGTTTGCCGCGATAGATCAGGCCTTCGTCATAGAGCCGCACAAATACTTCGGCGACGGCCCTGGACAAGCCTTCGTCCATCGTGAAGCGCTCGCGCGACCAGTCGACCGAGTCGCCCAGGCGGCGCATCTGCCGCGTGATCGTGCCGCCCGATTCGCCTTTCCACTCCCAGACCCGTTTCTCAAACGCGTCGCGGCCGAGGTCGTGGCGCGTCTTGCCTTCGGCGTTCAACTGCCGCTCGACGACCATCTGGGTCGCGATGCCGGCATGGTCGCTGCCGACCTGCCAGAGCGTGCGGTAACCGCGCATGCGCCGATAGCGGATCAGCGCGTCCATCAGTGTGTGCTGGAAGGCGTGGCCCATGTGCAGTGTGCCGGTGACGTTCGGCGGCGGAATCATGATGCAGTACGGGTCGCCGTCGCCGCGCGGGGCGAAATAGCCGGCGGCCTCCCAGCGCCGATACCAGTCCTGCTCGATGGCGTGCGGGTCGTAAGTTTTATCCATTGCGCGATTCTTTGCGTGTGGATTCCCGCTTTCGCGGGAATGACAAGAATTCAAATGTTGTTTTTGTAGTTACTGTTTGCGTTGCCGCTCGAAATCCGCCAGCGCCGCTCCGACGATGCCGCGAATTTCGTCCTTCAACTGCTGCGCGACGCGCTCGACCACCAGCGCTTCCACGCCCTCGACCGATTCCTTGACGATGCGCGCGGCGGCATCGTCCAACTCTGCCGTCAGCGCGGCGCGCAGCGCGGCTAAATCCGGTTCGGGCGCCGGTGGCGTTGGTATCGGTTCCGGCGGCAGAGCCGGATCGGGCACTGCTGCCATCCCGGCCGCCGCGGCCTCTTCGATGCCGAAATTGTCGTCGAATTCGATATCGGTATGACTGTCCGCGGGCGGCGCGTCCGGCGTTTCTGTCGTTGCCGGTTCTTCCGGGCCGACGTAGGGGCCGGTTTCGTCGGCCTGCGCCGGGTCGACGATATCCGTGAGCACCGGAATGCCGTCGTCCGGCTTGTTGCCGATGTGCGGCTCGTGTTTAGGGTCTTCGGCCATCTTCAAATCACAGCTTGTGGGTCTGCAAAGGATAGCCCCGATCCTGGTAGAAGCGAAATCGGCTTCGGCCTTGTGCGCGCCGTTGTTCGTCAGCGTCGATAATCTCCATCACCCGCTCAAAGCGGCTGAAAAACAACGGCACCTCGGCATCGAGATTAATCAGCAGCGGACAATCGCCCGGTGGCTCCCGGCCCCCTGAACCGATCAACACCGGCGCGTCATCGCCCGCGGTTCGCGTGTGCGGAATGAAACTCTGCTGGCGAAATGTCCACAACAACTCGTCCAGCGCGCCTGCCTGCGATTCGGATTCGGCGTGCACGTAAAGTTTCTGCCCGAGCCGGAACGCCTTGTCGGCCAGCCGGCACGCCACGCGCTCGCGCCCCTGAGGGGGCGCGGACGCGAGCACGTAGAAGTCGACGCGCGTCAACTCTGGTTGTTGGCGCGTTCGATCAGGTACTGCGACAGCAGCGTTACCGGCCTCCCGGTGCCGCCTTTCTCCTTGCCCGTTTTCCAGGCCACGCCGGCGATGTCGAGGTGCGCCCAGCGGAAGTTGCCGGTGAACCGCGACAGGTAGCAGGCTGCGGTGATGCTGCCGGCCTCGCGGCCGCCGACGTTGGCGAAGTCCGCAAAGTTGCTTTGGAGCTGCTCCTGGTAGTCGTCCCACAACGGCATCCGCCAGGCGCGGTCGGTCGTTTCGGTGCTGGCTTTGAGCAGGTCGGCAACCATCTCCTCGTCGTTGCTGAACAGCCCCGCGGCATGGCTGCCCAGCGCAATAACGCAGGCGCCGGTGAGCGTGGCGATGTCAATCACGGTTTGAGGTTCGAAGCGCTCGGTGTAGCAGAGCGCGTCGCACAGGCACAGCCGGCCCTCGGCGTCGGTGTTGAGGATTTCGACCGTCTGGCCTGACATCGTGGTGACGATGTCGCCTGGCTTGACGGCGTTACCACCGGGCAGATTTTCGGTGCACGGCGTCACGCCAACGACATTAACCGGCAGATCGAGCTCCGCCACGGTCTGCAGCGCACCGAACACGCTGGCCGCGCCGCCCATGTCCCATTTCATTTCGTCCATGGACGCCGGTGGCTTGAGCGAGATGCCGCCGGCATCGAAGGTGACGCCCTTGCCGACGAGCGCGTAAGGCTTGTCGCCGTTGCCGCCGCCCTGGTATTCCATGACGATCAGTTTCGCCGGCTGATGGCTGCCGCGCGAAACGGCCAGCAGCGCACCCATGCCGAGTTTTTCCATCTCGGCTTCGTCCACCACGGTGATTTTGATCTTCGGGTGGCGCTTCGCCAGTTCCTGCGCCTGCTCGGCGAGATGGGTCGGTGTGCAGAGATTCGCGGGCCGATTGCCGAGGTCCTTGGCAAAGCTGACGCCGGACGCGATAGCCTTCGCGTGGCGAAGCGCTTCTTTGGCTGCGCCTTCATCCGCGCCGGCCGGTAAGCTGAACTTCAGCGTCTCCAGCGGCTTGTCGTCGCCATTCTTGCTCTTGCACTCGCGGAAGGAGTAGCTCGCGTCGCTGGCCGCTTCCGCGCCATGGCGCAGGCGCCAATACAGATCGAGGCCGCCTTCGTCGCCGAGGGTTAACGTGTTCAGCGCTTCCTTGATGCCGTGACTGGCGACCGCCTTGACGGCGGCGCTGGTTGCTTTGCGCAGCGCCAGCGCGTCGAATTTGTCCCGGGCGCCGAGGCCGACCAGCAGCACCAGCCCGCAGTCGAGGCCGGCTGGCTTGAACAGCGGCAGCAGCTTGCCGGTCTTGCCGGACAGCGCGCCCGACTCGATCAACTTGCCGATAGTGCCCTGGCTGGCCTTGTCGAGCGCGGCCGCGGCGGCAGTCAGCTTCTGATCTTCGAATACGCCGGCAATGACGCACGCGCCGCCGTATTGTTCCGGCTGTCCTGCCAAAACGGAAAATTCCATTCTCTTCTCCTCGGGCTGAAGTTCGGTACTTGGAAAGAAGGCCGGCGCGATCAACGTGTATGATAGCGGCCTTGAGCGGCCGTGCGGCCGTGAAACCCAAGAATTGTAACGAAAGTCGGGATCATTCTCTAATCCAAGGGGCTAGCGCTGCGTATCGTCGACCGCTACATATTCCGCGAAGTTGTTCAGACCTGGGGCGGGGTGACGCTGGTGCTGATGCTGATTCTGATCAGCAACAGCTTTGCAGAGTATCTCGGCGACGCTGCTGCCGGCACGTTGCCCGGCGGTGCGGTCCTGACCCTCGTCGGCCTGGCGTCCTTGAAATACCTGCTGATCGTCGTTCCTGTCGGGCTGTTCTTCGGCGTAATGCTCGCGCTCGGCCGGCTGTATCGCGACAGCGAGATGACAGCCATGCGCGCCTGTGGGGTGGCGACCTGGAACGTCTATCGGCCGATCATGTTGTTCAGCCTGATGCTGACGCTGGTGCTGGCGGTGCTCTCGCTGCAGGTGAGTCCGTGGGTTGCTTCAACCAGCGAAATCGTGCGCCAGCGCGCGGAGCAGCGCGCGGAATTTACCCATTTCGAAGCAGGCCGCTTCAAAAGCCCGAGCGACGAGGGCGTCTTTTACGCGCAGAATGTCGCGCCGGACGGGCGGCTGCGGGGGGTGTTTGCCGAGCGCCACGTTCGAGGCGAAGTGCAGATCGTCGCGGCTGACGCGGGCGTTCGAAAAGCTGCGCCGAATGGCGGCGGCCGGCTGCTGGTACTGCAAGATGGCTACCGTTACCAGGGCACGCCGGGCGAGGCCGATTTTCGTATCGCCAGGTTCGACAACTACGGCATTCGCATCCAGGCCGGCACTTCCGAATACGGTTCGAACGACATCGACACGAAATCGACGGCGGAGCTGTGGGGCGTGCCGACGCCCGAGGCGCGGGCCGAGGTGCAGTGGCGCATCGCCTTCCCGGTCTCGGCGCTGGTGCTCGCATTTCTGGCTGTGCCGCTGGCGCGAACGCAGCCGCGCCAGGGGCGCTACGGCAAGCTTTTCGCCGCAATCCTCGTCTATATCATTTATTCGAACATCCTCGGCGTCGCTCGCGTTTGGGTCGAGCGGGGCACGACGCCGATTGGCGTGGGTCTATGGTGGGTACCCGGGCTTGCGATCGTGATCGCGTTCGTGCTGCTCTGGCGGCAGCGGGAACTGAAGCGTTACCCGCGGGTTGAAGCCGCGTGACGTTGCTCGACCGCTATCTCGGCCGAACCGTTTTCGGCGGCGCGCTGATGGTGCTGCTGATTCTGGCGGCGCTGACGGCGTTTATAACGTTTATCGGCGAGTTCAATCACATCGGCACCGGCAGTTACGGCATTCCACAGGCGCTGCAATACGCGCTGCTGTCGCTGCCGGTGCAGTCGCTCAATCTGTTTCCGACGGCGACATTGATGGGGGCATTGCTGGGCCTCGGCGGCCTGGCGAGCGGCAACGAGTTGATGGTGATTCGCACGGCGGGCATTTCCACGCGGCGGATTGCAGTGTCGGCATTGCTCGGGGGGCTGGCGATGGCGATCCTGGTGGCGGCGGTCGGCGAACTGGTCGCGCCGCCGGCCAACCGCTTCGCCGACAATACCCGCAGCAAGCAGATGTACGGGCGCATCGGCTCGCTGAGTCAACACGGGGTCTGGGCGCGCGATGGCAACGTCTTTGTCAACGTTCGCGAGCTGGTCAGTCAGGATCTGATTCGGGATATCTATATTTACCGGTTCGATGACGGCAAGCTCGCGAGTGCCTCGCACGCGGCGGAGGCGCGCTTCGAAGACGGTAACTGGATTCTGCACGACATCGGCACGACGACGCTTAATGGCATTACGAGTGCGACTGCCAGCCGTGACGATTCCGCGGTATGGTCGACGCTGCTGGATCCCGGGCTGTTGCGACTGTTCGTCGTCGACCCGAACAATTTGTCGGCTAACGGTCTGCTGCGCTACATCGACTACTTGCAGCACAACGAACTCGATGCGGCGCGCTACCGGATCGCGTTCTGGGCAAAAATTGTCCGGCCGGTGACGGTGCTGGCGATGGTATTGCTGGCGATTCCGTTTGTGTTCGGCCCGTTGCGCTCGGTGACGACGGGCCAGCGGATGCTCGTCGGGATACTGACCGGCGTGGCGTTTTACCTGTTCAACACGACGGTCATTCAGGTGGGCGAGGTGATTGGCGCCGCGCCATTGTGGACGGCGTGGACGCCGACGGTGCTATTGGCTCTCGCCAGTCTGATTGCCATCGGTCGCCTTCGCTGATTTCGACTTTTTAACGGGCTTCGGCAGCACAGTCAGGCATGATGCGGACAGGCGATCGTGCCATGCGAGGCGCCGCCGGTCGAGCAGTGGCCAGATGAAGCCGGCGAGCGCGGCGATAAAGACGATCGGAGCGAGGATATTCTGAAAGACCCAACGGCCCTCGGCGCCCGGGTAGGCGATGAATTCCAGTCCCAGCGCTACGAGCAGCCACGGGATCAGCATGCTGAGGTAGCGTACCAGTGCTTGATACCAGCCGGGCGAGCGGCCGTCGCCGGCGATCAACTTGAGCCGCCAGGCTCGCATGCCGAGCGTCTGCCCGCCATGGGTCCAGAACCAGCCGAAGAACGCGAAGGCGACGATCAGCAGGTAGACCCGATAGGCCGTTTCCGGCAGATGGCGGTCGTTGCGGAATATAGCGAGCGCGATTGCAGTGGAGGGAAACCACAGTGCGACGACCAGCAGCAGATCGTAGAAACCGGCGGCGAAGCGGCGAAGGAGGCCGGGTGGTTTATAAGCGGTGGTCATTTCACGGGATGTTTGGGGTGAGGTTTTATTTCCGGCGCCCACGATGTCGCTGCCGAGAGCTTGTCGACTGCCAAGGGAAGACAAGCGTGTAGCTATAGCGAAGCTTTGGCACAGGGATGTGCCAACATTTTCCAGCCGTTTCGGCTGGAAAATGAGCAAACCCGGAAATCGCATTTTCGGGTTTGCGCACGAGAAAGAAGCCAAGGATGGCTTCTTTCGTAAAACTGGCGCTCCCAAGGGGAATCGAACCCCTGTTTCAGCCTTGAGAGGGCCGCGTCCTGGACCGCTAGACGATGGGAGCGAAGCGTTCCGCAGGCTAAAGCGCCGCGCGGAGCCGTGCTATTATACGCGGGCAAATTTTCATCTCAAGAACAATTCCATCGCTTTGTCGAACATCAATCCGCAGAGACAACCTATTACTTCGCCCATCACCGTGCCGCGCGCCGAGCATTCGGTTTCGCGAACCAACATTTCCGATAATGCGCTCAAGGTGCTGTATCGGCTGAAGGACGCCGGTTTTATGGCGTTCCTGGTCGGTGGCAGCGTGCGCGATCTGCTGCTCGGTCATGTGCCGAAGGATTTTGATGTGGCAACCGACGCGCATCCCGAGCAGGTGCGTGATTTGTTTCGCAACAGCCGGCTGATCGGCCGGCGCTTTCGGCTGGTGCATGTGCGCTACGGGCGCGAGGTGATCGAGGTGGCGACGTTTCGGGCCTCGCCCGACACCGACATTGCCGCCGACGCAGACCGCACGCTGGACGAGAGCGGCCGTATCCTGCGCGACAACGTGTACGGCACGATTGAGGAAGATGCCTGGCGGCGCGATTTCACGGTCAATGCGCTGTATTACGACATCCGCGATTTTTCGGTCTGGGATTACGTCGGCGGCCTTGACGATCTGAATCATCGCGTTCTGCGGCTGATCGGCGACCCGGTGACGCGCTATCGCGAGGATCCGGTGCGGATGCTGCGGGCGGCCCGGTTTGCCACCAAGCATGATTTCACCATCGAGGCGACCAACGCGGAGGCGCTTGCCGGCTCGGCACCGCTGCTCGGCGACGTACCGCCGGCGCGTCTGTTCGACGAGGTCCTGAAGCTTTTCATGGGCGGGTATGCGCTCAAGAATTTCCGCATGCTGCGGCGCTTCGGCCTGTTCGCCCAGCTGTTTCCCTGGACCGAAGAGTTGCTTGCAGGCGATGAGGCCACCCTGGGCTTTATCGAGCGCGCGCTGACCAACACCGACCGGCGCATCGAGGCCGGCCAGCCGGTGACGCCGGCGTTTTTGTTTGCGGCGCTGTTGTGGGCGCCGGTGCGGACTTTCGCCGCCTGGCGCGAGGCCGATGGTGTGCATCCGACGCAGGCGCTGCGGCAGGCGGCAATGGATATCTCTGCGCAGCAGCAGGCGCGCATCGCGTTGCCGCGCCGCTTCAAGCAGCCGATGACGGAGATTTTCGAGATGCAGGCGCGCTTCGGGCATCGGCGCGGCAAGCGGCCGGGGCGGCTGCTCGATCATCCGCGCTTCCGCGCCGCGTACGACTTCCTGTTGCTGCGTGCCGAGGCCGGCGAAGTCGAGCAGGAACTGGCCGATTGGTGGACGGCGTTTCAGGCCGAGCAGGGCGCCAATGAAGAAGAAGCGCAGCCCAACAGGCGCCGTCGCCGGCGTCGCCGCCGGCGCGCCCAGAATAGCGGCGAAGAAGAGGAATAGGCCATTACCCGCGCCTACATTGGCCTGGGCAGCAATCTGGATGACCCGCGCGCGCACGTGGAGCAGGCGCTGAGGGAGATCGCGGCGCTGCCGGCCGTGTCGCTGCTGGCGGCGTCGCCGCTGTATCGCAGCCGGCCGATGGGACCGCAGGATCAGCCGGATTTCATCAATGCGGCGGCGTGCCTGGAAACCGTCCGTCCGCCCATGCGCCTGCTGGCGGAGTTGCAGCGCCTGGAGGCCGCCCATGGCCGGCAGCGCCATGGCGAACGCTGGGGCCCGCGGCCGCTCGATCTGGACCTGCTGATATTCGGCCTGGCCCGGATCAATACGTTGAACCTGACGGTGCCGCATCCCGGGCTCGCCGTGCGCAATTTCGTCCTGTATCCTCTCGCCGATATCGCGCCGCGCGATTTACGGGTTCCGGGCTACGGGCGTCTGGATGCCTTGCTGGCGCGCGTCGACGGCGATGATCTGGAAAAACTCGGAGCGGGGGAATGACGGCAGAGACAACGGGCATCCGCCATCTGGTCATCGAGGGACCGATCGGCGTCGGCAAGACGACGCTGGCGCGGCGCCTGGCGGAGACCTACAACGCCGAGCTGCTGCTCGAGCGCGCGGAAGAGAATCCGTTTCTCGAGCGCTTTTACCAGGACCCGAAAACCGCGGCGCTGCCGGCCCAGCTTTCCTTTCTGTTTCAACGCGTCCGGCAGCTCGAAAAGCTCCGCCAGGGGGATATCTTTTCGCCGGTGCGCGTGGCTGATTTTCTGCTCGAAAAGGACCGGCTGTTCGCTCACCTCAACCTCGATGACGACGAGCTGGGTTTGTACGAGCAGGTGTATTCACGCGTCAGCGTGGATATGCCGACGCCCGACCTGGTGGTCTATCTGCAGGCGCCGGTCGACGTGCTGATGCGGCGCGTGCGTCACCGGGGCATTGGTTACGAGCAACTGATCCGGCGCGAATATCTTGAGGCGCTGGCATCGGCCTACGCGCAATTTTTTCACCACTACGATCGCACGCCGCTTCTGATCGTCAACGCCGCCGAGATCAATCCGGTAGCCAGCGACACGGACTACGAAGCGCTGGTCAGCGAAATCGCCGGCATCCGCACCGGGCGGCATTATTTCAATCCTGTCGCCCGTTAGCGGAAGGAGTCGTCATGTATACCAAGGTCGAAACCCGCGCCGGCGACAAGCCTGTCACGATCTCGCAGCTCGCGAAGATGAAAAAGGCCGGCGAAAAGATCGCGTGCCTGACGGCTTACGATGCCAGTTTCGCGGCACTGCTCGACGCGGCCGGCGTTGATGTCGTGCTGGTCGGCGATACGCTCGGCATGGTGGTGCAGGGGCATCCATCGACCGTTCCGGTCACCGTTGATGACATGATCTATCACTGTCGCATGGTCAGCCGCGGCTTGCGCCGCGCGCTGCTGATGGCCGACATGCCGTTTTTGAGCTATCCGGAACCGCGGGAGGCGCTCGAGAACGCCGGCCGGCTGATGCGCGAAGGCGGCGCGGCGATGGTCAAGCTCGAAGCCAACGCCAACCAGGCGGAGGTGGTGCGGCATCTGGCGGCGAACGGCGTGCCGGTTTGCGCGCATCTCGGCCTGCGGCCGCAATCGGTGCACAAAATCGGCGGCTTCAAGGTGCAGGGCAAGGACGAGGCTGCGGCGCGGCAGATGATTGACGATGCGCTGGCCCTCGAAGCGGCCGGTGCCGATATTATTCTGCTGGAATGTGTGCCGTCGTCGCTCGGCCGCGAAATCACCGAGCGGGTGTCGGCGCCGGTTATCGGTATCGGCGCCGGACCGGACACCGACGGGCAGATTCTCGTACTCTACGACATGCTCGATATCACGCCGGGCCATCGGCCGCGCTTCGCCAAAAATTTTATGGCTGACGCTGAATCGCCGAAGGCAGCGGTTGAGGCCTACGTTCGGGACGTCAGCAACGGCGCCTATCCGGCCCCCGAACACTGCTTCGATTAACATGGATACGACCAATCAAGTCGCGCCGCTGCGCGCGGCCGTCGCCGGATGGCGCGCGGCCGGCGAGCGCATCGCACTGGTGCCGACGATGGGCAACCTGCACGCGGGACACCTGGCGCTGGTCGAGCGCGCGCGTGAACTGGCGGATCGGATTGTCGTCAGTGTCTTCGTCAATCCGCTGCAATTCGGGCCGAACGAGGATCTGGCCGCTTATCCGCGCACGCTGGAGGAGGATCAGGCGAAGCTGGCTGCCTCCGGCGTCGATCTGGTGTTCGCGCCCGGTGTCGACGTAATGTATCCGGAAGGCGAAGCGCGCGCCACGATCAGCGTCGCAGGACTCAATGACATTCTCTGCGGCGCGAGCCGCCCTGGCCACTTCACCGGTGTCGCGACCGTGGTCGCCAAGCTGTTCAACATGGCGAATCCCGATCTCGCGGTGTTTGGCAACAAGGATTACCAGCAACTCGTCGTCATCCGGCGCATGGTGTCGGAACTGGCGTTCCCGATCGAAATTGCGAGTGTGCCGACCATGCGCGAAACCGACGGACTGGCGATGAGCTCGCGCAACCGCTATTTGAGTGCCGCGGAACGCGAACAGGCGCCGGAGCTTTATCGGGCGCTGGGAGCGCTGGAGGCGCAACTGCGCGCAGGCCAACGTGATTTCGCAAAGCT
Organism: Gammaproteobacteria bacterium; assembly: GCA_035701285.1. Classification (GTDB taxonomy): domain Bacteria; phylum Pseudomonadota; class Gammaproteobacteria; order Natronospirales; family DASSBR01; genus DASSBR01. Next base: position 50,414 of record DASSNT010000032.1, read on the forward strand.
TGAAGCAGCAGCCCTGCAACAACTGGAAAAAGCCGGATTCCGTCCCGACTACGTCGCCGTACGCGAGCCGGACACACTCGCTGCGCCGCAGCCGCAAAGCAGTAGCTTCATCGTTCTCGGCGCAGCGTGGCTCGGCCGCGCCCGGTTGATCGACAACGTTGCGGTTGGCGGGTGAACCTACGGCAAGTCGCAGTCGAAATGCCGCAACAGCCGCGCCAGCCCGATCAGCGGCAGGCCGATCAGCCCCGTCGGATCATTGGATTCGATTGAGTCAAACAGAGTGATGCCCAGCGCCTCCGCCTTGAAACTGCCGGCACAATCGTAGGGCTGCTCGCGGTCAAGGTAGCGTTCAATTTCACCGTCCTCGAGGGCGCGAAAATGAACGCGTGTCAGATCGAGTGCTTGTTGTTGCTGATTAGTGGCTGAATCGACTACCGTTACTGCCGTGTAGAATTCGACCGTGCGGCCGGAAGCCGCTTTGAGTTGCGCAAATGCGCGCTCGCGACTGCCGGGTTTGCCGACGGGCGAGCCGTTCACGCTCGCCACCTGGTCCGAGCCGATGACCAGAGCGGGCGATCCGAATTCGGCGGCAACCGCTTCGGCTTTCGATCGCGCCAGCCGCGCGGCGAGAGCGCGCGGTGGTTCATCCGGGTGTGGCGTCTCATCGACTTCCGGGCTCCGGGACTTGAACCGGAGACCCAGTCGGGCGAGTAACTCCCGCCGGTAGGGAGATGAGGAGGCGAGAACGATCTGCAGACTCATAATTCTTCTTTGACAGTGTTGTCCGGCGCCCGTAAAATTGCTCGATTATGTCCGAGTCGCTGCCGGAAAGGATTAACGCGGAGCGTCTGGCGCAGGAGCATACTCGCCTCGCGGGCGTAATCCCACTGGAGAAAATGCCACGGCTGGCGCAGTGCCTGACGGCATCTGCCGGTGCGGCGGCGGTCGAGGCCGAATTTGCATCGGGACCGGGTGAGCGTACCATTGTCCGCGGCAAGGCGACGGCGAGGGTGCAACTGACCTGCCAGCGCTGCCTGGAAAGCATGGAATGGCCGCTTCAAGCCCGATTTACGCTGGCGCTGGTGGGCGACGAGGACGACGTGGCTTCGCTGCCGGAGGAATATGAGCCGCTGTTGTGGCCGGATGGAACCGGTTCGTTGCCGGCATTGATCGAGGACGAGCTGCTGCTGGCGCTGCCGGCGGTGGCGCGGCATTCCGATCCGGCGGATTGCGGGCCGGTCGAGAGTCTGATGCGGACGGATGCGGAACATGAGGTTTCGGACGACAACCCGTTTGCGGTACTGAATCAATTGAAGAGCGGTCGGCGCGATCAGTAGCGCCATCGCTAGTGGAGAACGAAATGGCTGTTCAACAAAATCGCAAGACACCGTCGAAGCGCGGCATGCGCCGTTCGCACGACGCGCTCAAGGGGCCGACGCTGTCGATCGAGCCCACTACCGGTGAAACCCATCGCCGCCATCACGTCAGTGCCGATGGCTACTATCGCGGCCGCAAGGTCGTGGAGACCCCGCAGGAAGAAGACTGACGGACTGCCGCGCGTGAACCCGTAACGGTTTCGACGCGCGGCCGCCCATCTGTTCGCGCAGGTTTATTCCATTGAGCAAGTTTGTTGCCGCCCGGGAAGGCCTCTCCGGCTCCCCGGGAAACGGACCGTCACGCCCGAAGATCCCAGGGCCTGCGGACCAACTCTCCGATAACGGTCTGAGCATGAAAGGCCCGGTCGCTATCGCGGTTGATGTCATGAGCGGCGATCGCGGCCCGTCGGTCGTGATCGATGCGGCGCTCGAGTGTCTGCATGAGGCGCCGAATCTGGAGCTGATCCTGGTTGGCGATACCGAGGTTGTCGAGCCGCTGGTTGCCGGGCATGGCCGCGCCGACGACAAGCGTCTGCGCCTGCAGCACGCCTCCGAGGTCGTCGGCATGGACGAGCCGCCGCAGCAGGCCTTGCGCGGCAAGAAAGATTCGTCGATGCGGGTGGCGATCAACCTGGTCAAGGAAGGCGTGGCGCAGGCGTGCATCAGTGCCGGCAACACCGGCGCGCTGATGGCCACGGCGCGCTTCGTGCTGAAAACGCTGCCGGGGATCGACCGGCCGGCGATCATTTCGCCGATCCCGGCGATGAACGGCCATACGCTGATGCTCGATCTCGGCGCGAATACCGACTGCACGCCCGAGCACCTGTTTCAGTTCGGCGTGATGGGCTCGGCGCTCGCGACTGCCGCCTACAACATCGAGCAGCCGGCCATCGGTCTGCTGAATGTCGGCTCCGAGGAAATCAAGGGCAACGATCGCGTCAAGCAGGCGGCGCAGTTGCTGGGCGACAGCGGCCTCAATTACATCGGTTTCGTCGAAGGCAACGATATCTTTTCCGGCCGCGTCGATGTCGTCGTCAGCGACGGCTTTGTCGGCAATGTTGCGCTGAAGACCATCGAAGGCCTCGCGAAAATGATTGGCGGTTATATCCGTCAGGAATTCACCCGCACCTCGTTTACCAAGGTACTCGGCGGCATCTCGTCGCCAGTGTTGCGCGCGCTCAAGCGCCGCCTCGATCCGCGCCTGTATAATGGCGCGAGTTTGCTCGGCTTGAACGGCATCGTGATCAAGAGCCATGGCAGCGCGGACCAGGTGTCGTTTGCCAACGCTATCCGCATCGCGACGCTGGAAGCCGAAAAGCAGGTCCCGAAGCGCATTACGCGGCTGCTTGAGAGCCAGCTTGCGAAGGAACATCACGAATGATTTATTCCCGGATTCTCGGCACAGGGCATTATCTGCCCGACAACGTCGTTACCAACCTTGATCTTGAAAAGAAGGTTGAAACCAGCGACGAGTGGATTCGCACGAGAACCGGTATTGAACGCCGCCACATCGCGTCCGAGGGCGAGACGACTTGCGACCTGTCGGAGCAGGCCGCCCTCCGGGCGATGGAAGCCGCCGGCGTCACCCCCGACGAGATTGATCTGATCGTCGTCGGCACCACCACGCCCGACCAGGTATTCCCGAACATGGGTTGCCTGCTGCAACAGCGCTTCGGCATTCATAACTGCCCGGCGTTCAGCCTGGAAGCGGCGTGCAGCGGCTTTATTTACGCGCTGTCGGTGGCCGACAAGTTTGTTCGCGCCGGAGAGGCGAAGCGGGCGCTTGTCGTCGGCGCCGAAACTCTGTCGCGTATGGTGGACTGGAGCGACCGTTCAACCTGTGTGCTGTTCGGGGACGGTGCGGGGGCCGTGGTGCTCGGACCGTCGGAGGAGCCCGGCATCATGTCCACCCATCTGCACGCCGATGGCCATTACAAGGATCTGTTGTTTTTCCCGGGCGGCGTCTCGAAGGGGTTCGACGCGTGGAAAGCCGGCGAGGCCTTCGTGCAGATGAAGGGCAACGAGGTGTTCCGCGTCGCCGTCAACACGCTGGGTCAGATCGTGAAGGAGACGCTGGCCGCGGCCGAGATGGAGCATGCGGAGATCGACTGGCTTGTGCCTCATCAGGCCAATCTGCGCATCATCGAAGCGACGGCCAAGAAACTCAAAATGCCGATGGAGCGCGTGGTTGTGACGGTGCAGGAGCATGCCAATACCTCTTCGGCATCGGTGCCGATGGCGTTCGACGTTGCGGTGCGCGACGGCCGCATTCAGCGCGGGCAGACCGTCGTGATGGAAGCCTTCGGCGGCGGCTTTACCTGGGGCTCGGTGCTGCTTCGGTACTAGAAATTCCCGGACGAGCGGCCATTTGCTTTGTTGTGGCCGCGTATATAATCGACGCTGACCAAAGCGCATGGGGAACCCAATGGAATCGGAAACGGTTGAAGGGGAGGTTGCGGCGATGCTCGTCGAGGCCGTGAATCTGGATATCGCTCCGGCAGACATCGATCCGCAACAACCGCTCTTCGGCGGCCAGGGTATCGGGCTGGACTCGATCGATGCGCTCGAGTTGTCGCTGGCGATATCGGTCAAGTACGGCTTCCAGATGCGCGCCGACGACGCGCAACGGCATCAGGCCTTCGCCAACCTCCAATCCCTCAGCCGATACATTCATACGCATCGACAGAAATAGTCGTGGCCTTTTCTTTTCTGAATGGCTATGCCAACGATGCGCCCGTCGCCTGGCACGATGGGCGCGCTGTCGGGCGGCACGAGTTTGCGGCCGACGTGGCGGCGCTTCGAGCGCGTTTGCCGGTTGCCCGGTACCTGATCAACCTTTGCGACAACCGCTATGCCTTTCTGACGGCGTTCGCCGCGGCGCTGGCAGACCGGCGCATTACGCTGCTGCCGCCGGATGCCGGCGATGCAGGCCTGCTGGGTCTTTGCCGGCAGTACGAAGCCGCCGCCGTTGTTTCCGATCGGTCGCTGCCGTCGCTGCCGGTCCCGGTTTGTCAGTGGCGCCGCGCTGGCGGCGACAGTGGGAAAGCGAATGCCGTCCCGGCATCGTTTTCATCCGACCAGACGGCCGTGGTCGTACATACCTCCGGGAGTACCGGCGCGCCGCAGCCGCACATCAAGACATGGGGCGCGCTGGTGCGGCGCGCGCGTGCTGTGGGAGCGCGATTGGCACTCAAAGAGAGCCGCATCGCCGCAGTTGTAGCCACCGTGCCTTCCCAGCACATGTACGGCATCGAAAACGCGATCATGCTGCCGCTGCAGCATGGACTCGCGGTGCATGGCGAGCGGCCGCTGTTTCCGGCCGATGTGGCTGCCGCCCTCGACAAGCCGTCCCTGCTGGTGACCACGCCAATTCACCTGCGGGCTTTTACTGCGGCCGGGGTCGGTTGCACAGGCGTACGATTGATTTTGTCGTCGACGGCACCGCTCGCGATCGAGCAGGCGCGACGGGCGGAAGATTCCCTGGGCGCGCCCGTTGTCGAAATATATGGCAGCACTGAAACCGGTGTCGTCGCCACCCGGCGCACCAGCAGCGCCGATGAATGGCGCCTGCTCGAGTCTTTGCGGCTGCGGACGGAGTGCGGCGCGGTGCTCCTCGACGACGGTGGAGCCGATGTTGTCGTGGAGCTGCACGACTGCATCGAACTGCTCGGTGACGGCCGGTTCCGGCTGGGGCCGCGCGCGCAGGACATCGTCAAAGTGGCCGGCAAACGCGCTTCGCTCGCGGCGCTCACCGAGTCGTTGTGCGCCATCGCGGGGGTCGAGGACGCGGCATTCCTTGCGCCACACGAGCATGACGAGGCCGCATCGCGGCTGATTGCGTTCGTTGTTGCCCCACGCTGCAGTGAAGCGGAAATTGCCGCAAAGCTGCGGGCGCGTATCGACCCGATATTCCTGCCGCGACCGCTGGTCAAGGTCGAGGCACTGCCGCGCAATGCCACCGGAAAGCTTCCGCGCGAAGCGCTCCAGGAGCTGTGGGAAACGATTGCGTCAGGATGGACGCGTAGCTCAGATGCCGTCTGACAAGCGCCGTCTTCCAGGTGGCAGATGACGCCGATATCCGTCAGCGCATACACCGCTACCAACGCCGCCGGAACCGGCCGCGCGGCGCTGCTGAATGCCCTGGTTGAGCGACGCTCCGGGCTGGCGCCGCTGCGGGAATACTCGGATCTGGAAGCATTCGTCGGCGAAATGGCCGGTCTTGATGCCATGCCGGTCGCGGCGGAGTTCGCGGAATACGACTGCCGCAATCACCGCCTCGCGCAACTGGCGCTGGATCAGGACGGGTTTCGCGCGGCCGTGGCTCGCGCCGCCGCGCGCCACGGGGGCGGGCGCGTCGCGGTCGTCATGGCAACCAGCACGTCGGGTATCCGCGAGACCGAGGACGCCTACGACTATATGGCGGCGCAGGGGCGGCTGCCGGACGACTTTTGTTTCGACACCACGCACAGCATTCATTCGCTGGGGGAATTCGTGCGCCTGGCGTTACGCCTGGCCGGGCCGGCTTTCACGATCTCGACCGCCTGTTCGTCAAGCGCGAAAGTCTTCGCCAGCGCCGCGCGTCTGATCGCCGCCGGTGTCGTTGATGCAGCGGTGGTCGGCGGCGTCGACACGCTGTGCCGTAATACCTTGTACGGCTTCAATTCACTGCAACTGGTGTCGCGCGAGCCGTGCCGGCCGTGCGATCGTGATCGCGACGGCATCAGCATCGGCGAGGGAGCAGGCTTCGCCTTGCTGGAACGCGGGGATGCCGACGGCTTGCGGCTCATCGGCTATGGCGAAAGCAGCGACGCCTGGCATATGTCCGCGCCGCATCCAAATGGACGCGGCGCACAGGCGGCGATGCGCTCCGCTTTGCGGTGCGCCGGCGTCGATGCTGCCGCAATCGATTACATCAATCTGCACGGCACCGCCAGCATTATCAACGACCGTATCGAAGACAAGGCGGTGGCGGCGGTGTTTGGCGGCACCAGGCCGTGCAGCTCGACCAAAGGCTGGACCGGACATACCCTCGGCGCCGCCGGCGCGACCGAGGCGGTCATCGCTTGCCTGTGCCTGGAGAACGGACTGGCGCCGGGCTGCCTGAACTCGGCCAGCGTGGATCCGACGTTCGCCAGCCGGGTGCTGCTGGACAACGACAGTCGGACATTGCGCCGGGTGTTGAGTAACTCGTTGGGGTTTGCGGGCAACAATTGCAGCCTGATTTTCGAGCGCTGCGGATGAAAGTATGGCTTGAGGGCATCGGCATCTGGGGGCCCGGCATGACCGGCTGGGCCGGTTGCCGGGCACGGCTGACCTGCGGGTCCGGCAAGCTTGACGATTTCCGGGAACCACCGGCTGCCGTATTGCCGGCGCAGGAACGGCGGCGCAGCACTGCCAGCGTCCGTCTGGCAGCGGAAGTTGCCGCGCAGGTCTGCGCAGCCGCCGGGCGCGACGCGGCAGATTATGCGACCGTGTCGGCATCGAGCGTCGGCGACCTCGCCACGGTAGACGCCATTTGCAGGGCGCTGGTGGCTGATGCGCGGCTGCTGTCGCCCACCCGGTTTCACAATTCGGTGCACAACGCCCCCGGCGGCTATTGGAGCATCGTGAGCGGTTGCGAGCAGCCGGCCAATGCATTGGCCGCCGGTCCTGCGTCGTTCGCTGCCGGTCTTCTCGAAGCGGCGGTTCAATGCGCCTTGGAGGCGCGCCCGGTGATGTTGCTGGTTTACGATCTGCCGGGGCCTTCGCCGCTGGCCGAGGCGGCCGGCATCGGCGCCGGCTTTGCAGCGGCATTAGGGTTGAGTCCCGCGCCCGCTGCCGGCGCGCCGGCATTGGAAATCCGCTATGATGAAAATCAGACGCCGGAGACGGTCATGGAGGACCCGGCGCTTGAAGCGCTGCGTCGCGGCGCGCCCGGCGCCCGATGCCTGCCGTTGCTGTCGGCAGTCGCAGGCGGCGCAGGCGGCGCCGTGAAGCTGGGCATGGGAGCCGGAAGCCTGGCCATCACAGTCAGTCCGGCACAATGAAATCATAACGACGCAAGGAAGCAAAATGCCGGTAGCCGACGCCGTTGTAGTGGTGATTCCCGCTTATGAGGAAGAGGAAACAATAACGTCTGTCGTCGCCGGGGCGCGACAGCAGATTTTGACGGTCATCGTCGTGGACGACGGCTCCACCGACGCAACCGGCGCTCGCGCTGCTGCGGCGGGTGCAACCGTGCTGACGCACCCGAAGAATCAGGGCAAGGCGGCGGCCTTGCGCAGCGGATTCGACTGGGCGCTCCGTCTGGGGGCGCGCGCGGTGATCACGCTGGACGGCGACGGACAGCACGATCCGGCGGACATCCCGCGGCTCGTTGATGCCGCGGATCGGCGTCCTGGCGCGCTGATCATCGGCGCCCGCAGTTCGCGCCGGGAAGGCGCCCCGCGGGCACGGTACTGGGCCAATGGTGTCGCGGATTTCTGGATTTCCCGCGCCGCCGGCTGCCGCATCAGCGACAGCCAGTCCGGATTCAGGCTATATCCGGAAGCGCTGCTGAGAAGCTGCCGACTCGCGGTAACCAGGGAGAAGAGCTTCGTGTTTGAAAGCGAAATTTTGATTGACGCGGCGCTCTCCGGCTATCCGGTGGTGGCGGTCCCGGTAGCGAGTCGCTACCCCGTGAACGCGCGCAAGAGTCATTTCCGTCCGGTAGTCGACATCAGCCGGATCGTCCGCATGGTCGCCTGGAAGATCGTCTCCGGACGCCACCTGCCCGAACGCGCCTCGGCGCCGAGGTCCGAAACCCGATGAAAACCGACATTCTGGTCATTGGCGGCGGCCCCGGCGGCTCGACTGCCGCAACGCTGCTCGCTCGACAGGGCTGGCAGGTCACGCTGCTGGAAAAGGCGCATCATCCCCGATTTCATATCGGCGAATCGCTGCTGCCGATGAACATGCCGATCCTGCAGGAGCTGGGGGTATTCGATGCCGTCGCGAAGATCGGCGTGCCCAAGCATGGCGCCGACTTTGCCGGTCCAACTGACACTTCTTTCAGTACTTATTACTTCCGCGACGCGCTCAGGTGCCGCTTTCCTCACGCATTCCAGGTCAAGCGCGAGGAATTTGACGAACTGCTGTTCCGTCATGCGGCGGCTAACGGCGTGATTGCACGCGAAGGCGTGCAGGTCGAACAGGTGGCCTGGGAGGCGGACGGGCGCGCGGTTGCGGAGATCGTGGACGAAGTCGGCAACCGGTCCCGCATCGAGGCGCGCTACGTGGTGGATGCCAGCGGCCGCGATACTCTGCTGGCCAACCAGTTCAAGCTCAAGCGCCAGAACCCGAAGCACCGCAGCGCGGCGATGTATGCGCATTTTCGCGGCGTGACGGGCCGCAATGGCCAGGACGCGGGCAACATCGGCATCTATTGGATTGAGCACGGCTGGGGCTGGATGATTCCGCTGCGTAACGGGATCACGAGCGTCGGTTGTGTCTGCTGGCCGGAGTATCTCAAGCAGCGCCGCGGCATCGCGCAGGACAAGTTCCTGCTGGACACGTTGCGCGCGGTGCCGTCGATGTGGAGCCGACTGGAAAACGCGGAGATGGTGTCGGACGTGATGATGGCGGGCAATTATTCCTATGATTGCTCGCAGATCGCCGGCAAGGGCTGGATCATGGTCGGCGATGCCTTTTCCTTTCTTGACCCGGTATTTTCCTCCGGCGTCTACCTGGCGATGTCGAGCGCACGGCGTGCTGCCGCCGCGGTGGACGCGATTTTGCGCAAGCCGGCCCGCGAAGGGGCTTTGCAGCGGCGCTACGAGCGCGAGACGCGGAGCGGGCTGAAGAAGTTTTCGTGGTTTATCTATCGGTTTACGACGCCGACGATCCAGAAGCTGTTTAACCAGCCGCGCAATACCTTGCAAATTCAGCAGGCGGTCACGTCGATGCTCGCCGGAGACGTGTATCGTAACCGGCCGGCTGATCGGCGCTTGCTGTTGTTCAAATTGATTTATCGCCTTACCGGGGCTCGTGCCGCTTAGCGTTTGGTCTCACGCGAGAGAGGCGGCGCGGCACCGTCTTCCAGGGACGCCGTGAATACGTCCCTGTAGGCTGCGGTCGCAGCATCCATGCTGCTCACGCCCCTGGAAGACGGCGCCGCACCGCCTCTCCGAACCGTTGAGGCCTCATTCGAGCGATCCATATGGGTCTCAAAATCGGCCGCGACTCGTTGGGGGCATCCCCTGTATAATGGGTGTGGTCTTCCAAGACAATATTTCCGGTTTCAGCGCCCCGGAGAGTCGTCCGGGCAAGGCGCCGAGCCGAAAGCGTAGCCGCCTACGGTGAGGATTGGCAACGCAGCACGGGCGGCTCTCCGGGGCGCCCGAAGGGAGTTCGCCTGCCGGCCCCTGGCCGCGTTGCGGCGACTTGACATGGATGGCCATGCCGGCGTCACCGCGCCTTGCCAGGAACCGGCAGGCGAGCTCTGAAATCCGGCAATATTGTCTTGGAAGACCACTTGCGCGAAAGTGGCGGAACTGGTAGACGCGCTGGCTTTAGGTGCCAGTGGGGCGCTCCCCCGTGAGAGTTCGAGTCTCTCCTTTCGCACCACGATTCAGGTCTTCAATTTTCCTGTCATCATTCATTCTCAACGTTTCCAGAACATCAAAGAGGTAGACCCGGCATGGAGGTTTCAGTCGAATCAACCGGCGCACTTGAGCGCCGTATGCGGGTGCAGATCCCGTCCGAGCAGGTGGAAAGCGAGGTGGACAAGCGCCTGCAGTCGGTGGGCCAGCGCGCCAAGCTGAAAGGTTTCCGGCCCGGCAAGGTGCCGATGAAGGTTGTGCGCCAGCAGTATGGCGCGGAAGTGCGCCAGGACGTGGTGCGCGATCTGCTGCAGTCGAGTTGGGTCGATGCGATCAAGGAGCAGCAACTGGAGCCTGCCGGCGGGCCGAAGATCGACGATATCAGCGCCGAGCCCGGTTCAAACATGGAATATACGGCCATCTTCGAGGTGTATCCGGAGATCAAGGTCGACAACGTCGACAAACTCAAGGTTTCGCGCCCGGAGGTTGAAATTCAGCCGGCTGACATCGACAGCATGCTTGAGCGCCTGCGCGAGCAGAATGCGTCCTTCGAGCCGGTTGAGCGGCCGGCAGCCGAGGGCGACCAGGTGAAGGTTGATTTCCACGGCACGAAGGATGGCAAGGCCTTTCCGGGCGGTCATGGCGAGAACGTCGACGTCGTGCTCGGCGAGGGCCGTATGATTCCGGGCTTCGAGTCCGGTATCGAGGGCATGAGCGCCGGCGAAGAGCGCGACATCGAGGTGACTTTCCCGGACGAGTACCCGGTTGAGGACCTGAAGGGCCAGAAGGCCAATTTCCATCTGAAGGCGCACGAGGTGGCCGAGCGCCGGGTGCCGGGTGCCGGAGATCGATGACGAGTTTGTCAAAAAGTTCGGCATCGAGTCTGGCGGCGTGGACGCGTTGCGCGACAAGATTCGCGACAACATGCAGCGCGAGCTGGATGAAAATGTCCGCACCAAGTTGAAAAATCAGCTTATGGACCAATTATTCGAAGCTAACCCGGTCGATGTGCCCGCGGCGCTGGTCGAAAACGAGGTCCAGCGCGTGCGCGAGGACACGCTGCGGCGGATGGGCATCAACGACCCGAAGCAGGCGCCGGACCTGCCGAACGATATGTTCGAGGAGCAGGCCCGCAAGCGGGTCGGGCTCGGCCTGCTGATCGGCGAGTTGATCAAGCGCGAGGAGATCAAGGCGGACGAGGAGCGCGTGCAGCAGAAGCTTGAAGCGATTACGGCGAGCTATGGCGAATCGGAACAGATGATTCGCGCCTACCGCGCCAATGCCGATGCAATGCGTCAGGTTGAAAGCCTGGTGCTGGAAGACCAGGTGACGGACTGGCTGCTGGAGCGCGCTGACGTCACTGCCGAGCCGAGCAGTTTTGCTGCAGTGATGGGGATGGAACCGGCTGCGGCCGAAGAGGAGAAATCATGAGCAAGTTCGAGAACGGCTTCGAGGGGGGGCGCGCCCAGGGTTTGGTGCCGATGGTGGTCGAGCAGACTGCCCGCGGCGAGCGTGCCTACGACATCTATTCCCGCCTCCTCAAGGAGCGGCTGATCTTTATTGTCGGGCCGATCGAGGACCACATGGCGAACCTGATCGTGGCCCAGTTGCTGTTCCTCGAGTCGGAGAACCCGGACAAGGACATCCAGCTTTACATTAATTCGCCCGGCGGTTCGGTGAGCGCGGGTCTCGCCATTTACGACACCATGCAGTTCATCAAGCCGCAGGTCAGCACGCTATGCACCGGCATGGCGGCCAGCATGGGCGCGGTGCTGCTGACGGCTGGCGCGGCCGGCAAACGCTACGCGCTGCCCAACTCGCGGGTGATGATTCACCAGCCTTCGGGCGGCTTTCAGGGCCAGCAGTCGGACGTGGAAATCCATGCCCGCGAGATGCTGCGGGTGCGCGACGCGCTCAACCAGATCATCTCGAAGCACACTGGTCAGCCGATCGAACAGGTGCGGTCCGACACCGAGCGCGACCGCTTCATGAGCGGCGAGGACGCCGTCGAGTACGGCCTGATCGACTCGGTGCTGGAGCAGCGTGCCGCGGCCAAATAACGCGGCACGACCGCGACCGGTCGTTTGTCGGCGCCAAACGGCTTTGCGCGTCGAGCCTCGCATGCTATACATGACATGCGAGCAAATAGCGAGCTAGACACGAGGTAAATGATGAAAGACGACATCCACGGCAAGGGCGACGAAGACGGCAAGTTGCTGTACTGCTCGTTCTGCGGCAAAAGCCAGCACGAGGTGCGCAAGCTGATCGCCGGCCCGTCGGTGTTCGTATGCGACGAGTGCGTGGAGCTTTGCAACGACATCATCCGCGAGGAGATGGCCGAGCAGGCGGAGACGGCGCGCTCGAAGTTGCCCAAACCGAAGGAAATCAAGGAAGTTCTCGACGAATACGTCATCGGCCAGGAGAGCGCCAAGCGGGTGCTGTCGGTCGCGGTGTACAACCATTACAAGCGTCTGGAAGCGCGCAACGGCAAGGATGACGTCGAGCTGTCGAAGAGCAACATCCTGCTGATCGGCCCGACGGGCTCGGGCAAGACGCTGCTGGCAGAAACGCTGGCGCGCCTCTTGAACGTGCCGTTCACCATTGCCGACGCGACCACGCTGACCGAAGCGGGCTACGTCGGCGAAGACGTGGAAAACATCATCCAGAAGCTGCTGCAGAAGTGCGACTACGATGTCGAGAAGGCGCAGACTGGCATCGTCTACCTGGATGAGATCGACAAGATTTCACGCAAGTCCGACAACCCCTCCATCACGCGGGACGTGTCGGGCGAGGGCGTGCAGCAGGCGTTGCTGAAGCTGATCGAAGGCACAATCGCCTCGGTGCCGCCGCAGGGCGGGCGCAAGCATCCGCAGCAGGAATTTCTGCAGGTCGATACCAGCAATATCCTGTTCATCTGCGGCGGCGCGTTCGCTGGGCTGGACAAGATCATCCGCAACCGCTCGGAAACCAGCGGCATCGGCTTCGTTGCCGAGGTCAAGGGCAAGAGCGAAATCGACAACGTAGGCGACGTGCTGCGCGGCGTGGAACCGGAAGACCTGATCAAGTTCGGCCTGATTCCGGAATTCGTCGGGCGCCTGCCGGTGGTCGCGACGCTCGACGAGCTGGACGAATCGGCGCTGGTGCGCATTCTGGTCGAGCCGCGTAACGCGGTGACCAAGCAGTACCGCCGCATGTTCAACATGGAAAATTGCGAACTCGAATTTCGTGAGGATGCGCTGCGGGCCGCGGCGCGCAAGGCGATGGAACGCAAGACAGGCGCGCGTGGTTTGCGCACGATCCTGGAGCAGGTGCTGCTCGACACGATGTACGAATTGCCGTCGATGGAGAACGTTTCCAAGGTGGTGATCGACGAAGGCGTGGTCGAAGGCAGCAACGAACCCTACATCGTCTATGAGACGGAGACGCCGCAACTGGCCGCCTCCGACGATTGAGTGCCCGAAGCAGGACACAGAGAGGCCAAAGCCTAGTGACTGAATCCCGAATTGTTGAAGGGCAGATGCCGCACTTGCCGGTGCTGCCACTGCGCGACGTTGTCGTGTACCCGCACATGGTCATTCCGTTGTTCGTGGGGCGCGACAAGTCGATCGCGGCGCTGGAAACGGCGATGCGTGGCGACAAGCAGATCCTGCTGGTCGCGCAGAAAACGCCCGAGGTGGACGAGCCCGGTGAGGACGACATCTACGACGTCGGCACCATGGCGACCGTGCTGCAGCTCGTGCGGCTGCCCGACGGCACCGTCAAGGTACTGGTCGAAGGCACCGGCCGCGCTCATATCGCCAACCTGCTAGTCGGTGACCACCTGTCCGCGCAGGTGGAAATGCTGGCGCCGGACGGCGAGGAAGAAGGCCGCGAAATCGACGTGCTGATGCGCTCGGCGCTGTCGCTGTTCGACCAGTACGTCAAGCTAAACAAGAAGGCGCCGCCGGAGATCCTGACGGCGCTCGCCGGCATCGACTCGCCCGGCCGCCTGGCCGACACGATCATGGCGCACATGGCGCTCAAGCTCGACGACAAGCAGCGCGTGCTGGAGCTGCAGGTGCCGCGTCGCCGCCTCGAACACGTCATGGGCGTGATCGAGGGCGAGATCGACGTGCTGCAGATCGAAAAGCGCATCCGCGGCCGCGTCAAGCAGCAGATGGAGAAGAGCCAGCGCGAGTACTACCTGAATGAGCAGATGAAGGCCATTCAGAAGGAAATGGGCGAACTCGAGGATGCGCCGAACGAAACGGACGACCTGGAACGCCGCATAGAACGCGCCGGCATGCCTAAAGAGGTCCATGACAAGGCGCTGACAGAGCTCAAGAAGCTCAAACTGATGGCGCCGATGTCGGCCGAAGCCACCGTCGTACGCAATTACATCGACTGGCTCACCAACGTGCCGTGGAAAAAGCGCACCCGCATCCGGCGCGATCTGAATTCGGCCGAGAAGGTACTGGAAGCCGATCATTATGGGCTGGAGAAGGTCAAGGAGCGGATCGTCGAGTATCTCGCCGTACAGCAGCGCGTGCGCAAGCTCAAGGGTCCGATTCTGTGCCTGGTCGGGCCGCCGGGCGTCGGCAAGACGTCGCTGGGGCAGAGCATAGCGCGGGCGACCAATCGCAAGTTCGTGCGCATGTCGCTGGGTGGCGTGCGCGACGAGGCTGAAATCCGCGGTCATCGGCGCACCTACATCGGATCCATGCCCGGCAAGCTGATTCAGAACATGGCCAAGGTCGGCACGCGTAACCCGCTGTTCCTGCTCGACGAAATCGACAAGATGGCGATGGATTTCCGCGGCGACCCATCGTCGGCGCTGCTCGAAGTGCTCGATCCGGAACAGAACAGCACCTTTGCCGACCATTACCTGGAAGTCGAATTCGACCTGTCGGACGTGCTGTTCGTTGCCACGGCCAACAGCATGAATATTCCGGCGCCGCTGCTCGACCGCATGGAGGTTATTCGTCTCCCGGGTTATACCGAAGACGAAAAGATCAATATCGCCGAGCGCTACCTGGTGCCGAAGCAGATCAAGGGTAACGGCCTCAAGGAGAAGGAACTCGACATCACGCCCGACAGCCTGCGCGACATCGTGCGTTTTTACACGCGCGAGGCGGGCGTGCGCAATCTGGAACGCGAAACGTCGAAGATTTGCCGCAAGGTGGTCAAGAACCTCCTGACGCAGCCGTCGGACAGCAAGGTTGTGGTCACTCCCGACAATCTCTCCGAGTACCTCGGCGTGCGCCGGTTCCGCTATGGCCGTGCCGAGGAGCGCGACCAGATCGGGCAGGTGACCGGCCTCGCGTGGACCGAAGTCGGCGGCGAGTTGCTGACGATCGAAGCCACTACGGTGCCCGGCAAAGGCAAGCTGCAACACACCGGCCAGCTCGGCGACGTGATGCAGGAGTCCATTCAGGCAGCGATGACCGTCGTGCGCGCGCGGACGACCGCGCTCGGCATTGAGGCGGACTTTTACCAGAAACTCGACGTGCACATTCACGTGCCGGAAGGTGCCACGCCGAAGGACGGACCGAGCGCCGGCGTCGGCATGTGCACCGCGCTGGTGTCGGCGCTGACGCATATTCCAGTGCGCGCGGATGTGGCGATGACCGGCGAAATCACGTTGCGCGGCGAGGTGCTGCCGATCGGTGGCCTGAAGGAAAAGCTGCTGGCGGCGCATCGCGGCGGCATCGGTACCGTATTGATTCCAGAGGAAAATGAGAAAGACCTGGCCGACATTCCGGCGAACATCAAGGAGAAACTTGAGATTCGACCGGTCAAGTGGATCGACCAGGTGCTCGACATTGCGCTGCAGCGGCAGCCGGCACCGGCGGTCGATGCCGACAAGCCGGAGATGGAGAACGTGCCGCAATCGTCCGCTCAGGACGCGGTGCGGGCGCACTGAAAGCTAGCGACGACGGGCCTTTGCGGCAGTTGACACGGCTTTTCGGCGCTTGGTATAACACGTCGGGTGCTTCGCAGAGGGAAAGCGTTGCACCCGACTTGGCGGGCAGGGATCTGGCAGCTTCCGACGCCTGATTTAGTAAGCGAAACCAACTGCACATTTTGTTCGGCGCCGTGAAGGATAGAAGAAGGTCGCCGCGGCTGTGGCCGAGTGAGCAGTCAGGTCTTTTTTAACATTGGCAGTCCACGTTCAAGGGGAATTACCTTATGAATAAATCCGAACTCATTGATGCCGTCGCCGATTCGGCGGGTTTGTCCAAGGCCGACGCGACGCGCGCGGTTGACGGTGTCGTCGATGCCATCAGCGGTTCGCTGAAGCGGGGCGATCAGGTGTCGCTGGTCGGCTTCGGCACGTTTTCGGTCAAGCACCGTTCGGCGCGTACCGGCCGTAATCCGCAGACCGGACAGACGATCAACATTGCTGCGAGCAATGTTCCCGGTTTCAAGGCTGGTAAAGCCCTCAAGGATGCCGTAAACTAGCGCGCTCGCTAGCGCTGTGGTTCCGTGAATTTGCCGCGGTGTTCAATAGGGGGCACCTCCTGTGCCACGCGCGGCGGTTCACGGGGCTGGTTCGCGTGAGGGTGCTTAGCTCAGTTGGTAGAGCGTCGCCCTTACAAGGCGAATGTCGGGGGTTCAAATCCCTCAGCACCCACCAGGTTTGGTACGAGGATGTACCAACATTTACCAAGTACACTTCGTGTTTGGTAAATGAAGCAAAGCGGAAACTTGTTTTCGATTTGCGCGGCTAAAAAAGCAAGGACTGCTTTTTTTAGCTCAATCAGCGGAGTGGTAGTTCAGCTGGTTAGAATACCGGCCTGTCACGCCGGGGGTCGCGGGTTCGAGTCCCGTCCACTCCGCCAATTTAGCTAATAAGAAGGGCGCTCAGGCGCCCTTTCTTGCATATACACACAGAAATTTATCGCCGTGGAAATGCGCACATGTTGGATGCACTAAGAGAGGGTACGCGCGGCTGGATCGCGTGGGTCATCATCCTCATACTCGTCGTTCCGTTCGCGTTGTGGGGCATCGGCAACTATGCCGGCTTCGTGACACCGTCTTACGTTGCCGAAGTGAACGGCGCGGAGATCACCCAAGTCGACCTGAACAAGGCTTACCGGAACCGCATCGAGCAACTCCGGCAGCTGTTCGGATCCGATTACGTGCCCGACGACGCAGCTACTTTGAAGCAGCAGGTGCTCGACGCGCTGATCGACAATAATCTGCTGACGCAGCAGGCTGTCGATGCTGGCTACCGGGTCGGCAATCAGGACCTGGTTGCGCAGATACATGCCATGCCCGCGTTCAGTGTCGGTGGCAAGTTCAATCTGGATGTTTATCGAGTCCGGTTGCGTCAGGCCGGCTATACGCCTGAAGGGTTTGAGGATGCAATACGGCAGGATCTGGCCGTCAGGCAACTTCGCGCCGGTATCGCCGGCAGCGCCATCGCGACCGGTTCCGAATTCGACCATTTTGTCGCGCTGGCTGACGAACAGCGCAAAATCGCTTATGTCACCGTCAAAGCGGACAACTATCTGAGCAAGGCGCAGCCAACAGAGGCGGAGATCGAAGCTTTTTACCAGAGCCACAAGCAGTCGTTCATGACGCCGGAGAAGGTGTCCATTGCGTATATCGAGCTTGATGCACAGGATATCGCGAAGCAGGTTTCGGTGAACGAGCAGGCGCTGCGGTCGCTTTACCAGGACAAGAAAGACACGTTTGTGAAGCAGGAGCAGCGGCAGGCCGCGCATATCCTGATCGCGCCGAAGGGCGACGGTCCGGATGCCCTGCAAAAGGCGAAGGCGACGGCGGAGTCGGTCCTCAAAAAGATTCAAAACGGTGGAGATTTCGGCGCGCTGGCGAAGAAATACTCGGACGATGCCGGTTCGGCAGCCAAGGGCGGCGAACTGGGCTGGGTTCAGCGCGGCGAACTGGTCGAACCGTTCGAGAAAGCGCTGTTCAGCGCGAACAAGGCCGGCGCTATCGTCGGGCCGGTCAAGACGCAGTACGGTTACCACATCATCAAGCTCGAAGGGATCCGCCAGCCACAGCAGCAGTCCTTTGAAGAAGTGCGCGATCAATTGGCGGCTGATTACCGTCAGCAGAAGGCGGAAGACAAGTTCTACAAGCTGGGCAGCCAGTTGAGCAACCTGGCGTTCGATCACTCGGATTCGCTTGAGCCGATTCACAAGGCGCTGAATCTGCCGATTGAGCAGGTGAAGGGTGTAACGCGGGACAGCGGCGAGGGCATTGCCGCCAATTCAGCCGTGCGCGATGCCGCGTTCAGCAACGAAGTCTACAAGAACGGCAAGAATCACTTGGTCAAGCTTGGCGATACGCATGTGGTCGTGCTGCGCGATGTCGGCCATCAGCCGGCGGAGCTCAAGCCGCTGGCCGCGGTGAAGCCGGAGATCGTCAAGACGCTGAAGCGGCAGGCGGCGGCGAAGCAGGCCGAACAGGTGGCCAGCCGCATCGCCGCGCAAGTGAAAAGCGGCGCCAGTCTTGAGGCCGCGGCGACCGCCGAACAGCTTGAGGTGCAAGCGCCGGAGTTTGTCGAACGCAACGCCAGGGATGTGCCGCAGCCGATTCTGAAGGCGGCGTTCCTGGCGGATGCGCCTGCTGACTCGAAGGCCGACGTGGGAACGGTCGCGCTGAAGGACGGCGATCAGGCAGTGTATGTGCTTGCCGGCGTGAAGCCGGGCGATGCCGCCGGCGTGACCGATCAGCAAAAGACGATGCTGATGCGTCGCCTGGTCGGCAGCCATGCGCAGGCGGATCTCGCCGCTTACGTTGCCGATTTGCGCCGACAGGCCGATGTCGATATCCAGAAGGACAATATCGACAACTATTGATTTTTACTGATTCACATTGGCGCCGGAGGGCCCTATGCCGAAAGTGAAGCTTCAACTCCACTGGCAAATCCTGATCGCGCTGGCACTCGCCGTGGTTGCCGGTTTCCTGACTGGCAAGGACGGCGGGCTGTTCGGAATCACAGCGTATTCCGTTTACGGTTTCCTGGGCGCGCTGTTCCTCAACGCGCTCAAAATGCTGATCGTGCCGCTGATTGCGTCGACGATCATCACCGGCGTCGCCGGCCTCGGCAAGAGCGGGAGTCTCGGCCGGTTGGGCGGGCGCACGCTGCTGTTCTACGCGATTACCACGCTGGCCGCGATATTCGCGGGCCTGCTGATGGTCGATCTGATTACCCCCGGGGTCATCAATGGAGAACCGGCGCGGCATCTGCTGGGGCTCGACGCGGCTGGCGTCAATGTTGCCGCCAGTGTCGGGCAGGCGGATTCTGGCGATCTTGTCGGCATCTTCCTGCAAATGGTGCCGCCTAACATCGTGGCCGCGGCGGCCGAGGGCCAGATGCTCGGGCTGATTTTCTTCAGCCTGCTGTTCGGCTACTTCATGACGCGTGTCGAATCGCGTGTGGCCTCTACCGTCCAGAGCTTCTGGGAAGGCGTCGCGGCCGTGATGATGAAGATGACCGAATGGGTGATGAAGTTCGCCCCGATCGGCGTCTTCGGCCTCGTTGCCAAGGTAATCGCAGAAACCGGCTTCAGCGCGTTCAAGCCGCTGCTGACGTTTGCGGTGGCGGTGATTGCCGCCTACGCAATCCACGCGCTGGTGACCATACCATTGTTGATTCGGTTCGTGGCGAAGGCCAGCCCCCTGAAGATGTACCGGGCAATGGGGCCCGCATTATTGACCGCCTTCTCGACAGCCTCTTCGTCCGCAACGCTGCCGGTGACAATGGAGTCGGTGGAGAAGGATGCCGGCGTGTCGAACCGCATCAGTAGCTTCGTGCTGCCGCTCGGCGCGACCGTGAACATGAACGGCACGGCGCTGTACGAGTGCGTAGCAGCCATCTTCATCGCCCAGGCCTACGGCCTCGACCTAAGCTTCGCCACGCAGTTTACTATCGTGATTACCGCCTTGCTGACGTCGGTCGGTGTCGCTGGTATTCCATCGGCCTCGATGGTTGCGATCGCAATTATTCTGAAGACAGTGGGCCTGCCGTTCGAAGCGGTGGGCGTGCTGTTCGCGATCGACCGGCCGCTCGACATGATGCGCACCAGCCTGAATGTCTTCGGCGATTCGGTATGCGCGCTGATCGTGGCGCGGTATGAAGGAGAGGAGGGGTTGCTGGGAATTCGGCAGCCTGCGGTGCCGGTTGCCGGCGCTGGCTTGGAGTAACCTTAATCCGGGAATCCCCCTCTAGCTCCCCCTTCCGGCCTTTGGCCGCAAAGGGGAGAACAAGAGCGTACCTCAGTTGAAAGTCTTTCTCTGACTCTCCCCTTTGCTCGCGCAGCGAGGAAGGGGGAGCCGGAGGGGGATTTCTTCTTTTGTCTACAACTACAAGCTCATCCCGACGCTGCTGTACCCTGCATCGACATAAACCGTCTCGGCGGTAATCCCCGCCGCCAGATCCGAGCACAGAAAAGCGGCGGTGTTGCCCACATCTTCGATGGTGACGTTGCGCTTCAGGGGCGCCATCTGGCGGACATGCTCCAGCATGCCGCGGAAACCACTGATGCCCGCCGCCGCCAGCGTCTTGATCGGGCCGGCGGAAATCGCATTGACGCGAATGCCTTCCTCACCCAGATCGTGCGCGAGGAAGCGCACGTTCGCTTCCAGGCTGGCCTTGGCCGGGCCCATCACGTTGTAATTCGGCAGCGCCCGCACGGCGCCCAAATAGCTCAGCGTGAGGATGGCGCCGTCGCGGCCCTGCATCATGCCACGGCCGGCCTTGGCGAGGGCCGCCAGGCTGTAGGCGCTGATGTCGTGCGCAATCTTGAAGCCGTCGCGAGTCACGGAATCGATATAGCGGCCGGCAAGCTGGTCGCGGGGCGCAAAGCCCACCGAATGAACGATGATGTCGAGGCTGTCCCAGCGTTCGCCGAGGTTCGTGAACAGTGCTTCGATGTCGCTGTCGCTGCCGACGTCGCACGGGAACACCATGTCGGAACCCAGTTCTGCAGCCATGTCGACGACGCGGCTCTTGAGTTTCTCGCCCTGGTAGCTGAATGCCAGCTCGGCGCCTTCGCGATGCATGGCCTGGGCGATGCCCCAGGCAATCGAGCGGTTGCTGGCCAGGCCGACGATCAGGGCTCGCTTACCTGCTAGAAAAGCCATTTTTATTACTCCGCTGAAGAAGGGTTTTATTCTACGTTAGCTCTGGGTCGATTCGCTCTGCTCGTCGATGTACAGCACGAGTTGCTGCCCCGGGTGCAGATAATCGTCCGTCGATAACTGGTTCCAGCTCGCCAGTTCATTCACATCGACGTCGAACTGGTTCGAAATCGACCAGAGCGAGTCGCCGGAACGGACCGTGTACTGAATCTTGCGCTGCAGGTCCCGCTGCGTGGCGCTGACGGTCTGCACGCTGGCGGCGCCATGGCCGTGCGGCCAGATGGTGAGTTTCTCGCCGATGCTCAGCGTGTCGTTGCGGCTGATACCGTTCCAGCGCGCCAGTTCGGCGGTGCCGACGTCATAGCGCCGGCTGATTTCCCAAAGCGAGTCACCGGCCCGGACGACGTAGTCGACCTTGTCGACCCGCGGGGCCGAACCTTTGCGCCACAACACCAGCTTGTCGCCGATATGCAGCGTCGAACGGGTGCTGATGTGGTTCCAGCCCGCGAGTTGCCTCGTGCTGACGCCATAGCGCCGGCTGATTGCCCACAGCGAGTCGCCGGGGCGGACCACGTAGTGAATCTTGCGCCCACGGCGGGCCAGCTCGTCGTGGCGCAGCCGCCGGATTTCTGAGAGCGCGTACTGATCGAGAACGGTATCGGCGTTTGGCACCATCAGGTACTGACCGGCCCGTATCAGCGACGAACTGATCTGGTTAACCTTCTTCAGCACGGCGACGGTCGTGCCGTAGTGGTTGGCAATGGACGACAGCGTTTCGCCGCGGGCAATTTCGTGATGCGACCACTGAACCCGCTTGTCGGCAGGCAGTGCCGCCAGATTGGCTACGAAATCGGCGCGCTCGGAAATCGGGATCAGCAGGCTCTGCTCGCGGCCCGGTACCGTTGCCCAGCGGTTGTAGCCGGCGTTCAGCAGGTACATCTGCTCAAGCGTCAGGCCGGCCATTTTGGCCGCCCGCGCGATATCGATCTGCGATTTGATCGGCACGGCTGCGAGATAGGGCTTGTTGGGAATGGCGGGGAGCGTCACACCGTATTTTTTCGGGTCCTGGATGATGTCGCGCACCGCAAGCAGCCACGGCACGTAAGCGCGCGTCTGGCGCGGCAAGTCGAGGTGCCAGAAATCTGTCGGCTCGCCGCGCCGCTCGTTCTTGCGGATCGCCCAGGCCACCCGGCCGCCGCCGGAGTTGTAGGCGGCGAGCGCCAGCAGCCAGTTGTCAAACTTGTTGTAGAGGTATTGCAGGTAGTCGAGTGCCGCCCGTGTCGACTGCGCGATGTCGCGCCGGCCGTCGTACCACCAGTTCTGATCCAGGCCGAAGCGCCGGCCGGTCTCCGGCATGAACTGCCATAATCCGGACGCGCCGCTGCCCGAATAGGCGAACGGGTCAAACGCGCTTTCCACTACCGGCAGCAGCGCCAGATCGAGCGGCATGTTCCGCGCCTGGATCTGCTCGACAATGTAGTAGAGGTACGGCTTCGCCCGCTGCGCGACGCGCTCGATGTATTCCGGATGGCTGGCGTACCAGTTGAGCTTCGCGGTGACGCGATCGTTATCGAACGTCGCCAGTTGAAAATCCGCCCGCATGCGCTCCCACAGATTCTGCGGCGCGGCTGGCGTGACCGGCGGCGCGGGCGTGGCGGCAGTCTGCTCCTCCGGCCCTTTCTCGAGGTCCTTCCATTGCACCGGCGGCAGGGCGGTAATGGTGTCCGCCTCAGGCGGCAGCGGCGTTTGCTCGGCGGCAGTTGGCGGCTGTTGGGTCAGCAGCGCGCAGCCGCTGGAGGCCAGTAACAGCGCCACCGAGGCGCCCATGAGTGCGCCGCGCAGCGCGGCCGGCCGGCGGCCGTGGGGCATGTCGTCCATCAATAGTTGTCCTTCCAGGTCCGAAGCGCCGCGAAGACGGCAACCGGATCGTGCAGGCTCTCGCCCATGTTTTTTTCCGCAGCCAAGCGCACGCTGTCGCGATCGGCGCGCAGAAACGGGTTGAATTCGATTTCGTCGCCGATTGTCGAGGGCAGCGTCGGTTGCCCGGCGGCCAGGCGTTTGGCTGCCCAGGCCTGTCGTTGTGCTATGGATTGATTATCCGGCTCGACTTCGGCGGCGAACCGAAGATTACTCTGAGTGTACTCATGACCGCAATAGACGCGAGTTTCCGGCGGCAGTGCCCGCAGCCGGCCCAGCGAGGCCCACATCTGCCCGGCAGATCCTTCGAACAGCCGGCCGCAGCCGGCGCTGAACAGGGTGTCGCCGGTAAAGGCCATGCCGCCACCGAAGTAGGCCGCTTGTCCCCGCGTATGCCCGGGTGTGGCCAGCGCCTGAAAAGTGACATCGATGCCGGGAACCTCGAACGACGCGTCGGCGTCCAATGCTTCAGTGACGCCGGCGATAGTGTCGGCGGCCGGGCCGAATACCGGCACGTCCCGGTGTGCGCGCAGCGCCGGAATGCCGTCGGTATGGTCATAGTGGTGATGCGTGACCAGAATGGCGGCCAATTCGAGATTGTCGGCTTTCAGCCGCGCCAGGACCGGTTCCGCCTCGCCGGGATCGACTACGGCCACGCGCTCCGTTTCCCCCTTGAGGAGCCAGATATAGTTATCCCGCAGCGCGGGTATGGCGGTGACGGCAATCACCCGGGTAATCTTACGGGATTACGCTAGCGGGTCAATTGCGCCGCTGCCGTAGGGGCCTGATCGGCGGCGAATTTCGGACAAACGACGCTGGCCCCGTATTCGCCAGCCGGGTATAGTGGCGGCGGGCGGATTCCCGGAGCCCAGTGGCGCGCAGGACAGGCGGGGAGCGTGAGGCCGATCGATAATTTCGCAGCATGGTTCGACAGTCCCGCCGGGCGCCAGGTGCTCGACGAGGAGGCGGCTCTGCTCGCGGATGCCTACGCGACGCTGTTCGGCTACTGGATCGTCCAGGTCGGCGCCTGGGGACGCGACCGGGAACTGCTTGCCGACAGCAAAATTCGTGGCCAGGCCGTCGTCGGCGCGGATTATGAAAAACGCTGCAGCAGCACCGCCGGTTTTGCCAGCCAGCCGCACGCGCTGGCAATCGCGGCCGACAGCGTGGATGCGGTCCTGCTGCCGCATACGCTGGAGCGCAGCAGCAAACCGCATGCGGTGCTGCGCGAGGCGGAGCGCGTCCTGGTTGGCGAAGGCCGCCTGCTGATTTTCGGCTTCAATCCGTGGAGCGCCTGGGGCGGCCGCCGGCGGCTGGCTGCATCGGCACCGTTGCCGTGGGCCGGCCGCTATATCGGCGAATGGCGTTTAAAGGATTGGTTGAGCCTGTTGGGATTTGAAGTGATCCAGATTGAAAGATACCTCCACGGGCTGCCGACAGAGCATCCCGGCCTGCTGCGCCGGCTGGAATTTACCCGCACGATCGGCCGGCGCTGCTGGCCCGCGCTGGGCGGCGGCTACTTCATCATGGCGCGCAAACGGGTGACGACGCTCACGCCCATCAAACCGTTTCGTGCCCGCCGCAAGAAAGCGCTGGTCGGCGGGCTGGCCCGGCCGACAACACGCACCACGCCCGGTTGCCACTTGTGCCACGGGTAACGATCTACACCGATGGCGCCTGCCGCGGCAATCCCGGTCCGGGTGGCTGGGGCGTGCTGCTGTCCGCGAGCGGACGCGAGAAGACGCTCTACGGCGGCGAGTCCCTGACTACCAATAACCGCATGGAGCTGACCGCCGCGATCGAAGCATTCAAGGCGCTGAAGAAGCCGTGCCAGGTCGATCTCTATACCGACTCGAAATACGTGCGCGACGGCATCACAAGCTGGCTCGCCAACTGGAAGCGCCGCGGCTGGAAAACGGCTGCGCGCACGGCGGTCAAAAACGAAGACCTGTGGCGCGAACTGGACGCGCAGGCGAGCCGCCACCAGGTTGACTGGCACTGGGTTAAAGGCCACGCCGGCCACCCCGGCAATGAACGCGCCGACGCGCTGGCAAACCAGGCGATAGACGAAATGCACGCCTCTCTTGCCGCATCCCGAATCCCGAACCCCGAATCCCGTTCTTAAAATGCGCCAGATCGTCCTCGACACCGAAACCACCGGCCTCGAAACCGCCGACGGCCATCGCATCATCGAAATCGGCGCGGTGGAAATCGTCAACCGCCGGCTGACCGGCAATACGTTTCACCATTACCTGAATCCCGAGCGGGACATCGACGTCGGCGCCTCGGAAGTTCACGGCATCACGCTCGACGATCTGCGCGACAAGCCGCGCTTCGCGGAAGTGGTGGAAGATCTGTTGACGTTCGTTCGCGACAGCGAACTGGTGATTCACAACGCGCCGTTCGATATCGGCTTTCTGAATCATGAACTCGGCCTGTTGAGCCATGGCGTCAGCGACATCGCGACGATCTGCAAGGTGCGTGACACGCTGCACGACGCGCGGCGCATGCACCCCGGCCAGAAGAACAGCCTGGACGCGCTGTGCCGCCGTTACGACATCGACAACTCGCAGCGTCAGTACCACGGTGCGCTGCTCGACGCGGAGATCCTCGCCGACGTCTACCTGGCGATGACCGGCGGCCAGGCGACGCTGTCGCTGGATTCGGCGGCGGAGACGGGCGCCGCGGCTGCGGCGCAACCCATCGTTCGACCGCAGACGCCACTGAAGGTGATTCGCGCAACCGCCGAAGAGCTGGCCGAGCACGCCGCCAGGCTTTCCGCCATCGATGAGGCAAGCGGCGGGCAGTGCATCTGGAAGAGTTGACGGCGCTGCAGGTGTCTGATGCCGCCGATTCAACGTGCAAGGTAACGGCTATAGCGATTGCGGCTAAGTAATGCCGTCAAGCGGTCGCCGGTTTCAGTACGATCAAAGGGAAAGCAAGCTTCACGCATAGCTGTGGAATTAGACGTGAAGCGGCCACATGGGCGTTACGAACAACAGGTGGCACACGTAGAGTCTCAGCACATAACGGGCAGCAATCGCGAGAGGACGAAAATCAACAGCCCAGCATCCGGCCGGGCTGTTGATTAAGACGGATTGGTTACTGGCCGGCACCGCCGCCTTGAACCATTTGCGCGAATCGTTTGTGGAGCTGCGGATTACTGTTGATCGCCTCTACGATATTTCCATATTCACCAAGCGTGAACCCGTGCTGCTTGATGGCATCCTTCATCTTCTGCCGCGCCACGTCTGCGATCTTTTGCGCTTGCTGCTTGTTCTTGGCGCTGCGTACCTTGGGCGTATATCGATCACTGATCGAGGAGACAGCCTGATAAGTTGCCGCAAACTTTCGCAGCTCGGCCTGGCTTACCGCGGTCTGACTCTGCGACTGCATAGCCGGTGATGCGGGCGGATCGGCGGGCACCGGTGCGGCGCCGGCATTCATCGCCAGACCTGCCGCGAATGTAGCAGCGGCAACCGACATCAGTAGGGACGTTCGCATAATGATCTCCTGTTGAACTGATTCACCGGCCTTACAAGCAATTTGCGTGCCAATTCCAGCGCGAGCCATAACACTTATGAAATCAGCGCGTTGCGGCTTGAGTACCGCTTTCCGGTGCCCGTGATGGCGGATGCCCATGTATACTACTGACACATGTTCCGAATCGGCCCATTGATGCGCGGCTATCGTCGGCGCAGCCTGCGACTGTCATTGCTGTTGAGTGTGGTGGCGCCGCTTGCCGTGCTGAGTGGTGCGGCGGTTTACCTGAGTCTCGGCTTTGTCGAACACGGCATCGAACGCCGTATGCAGGAGGATGTGCAACTGGTCGCACGGGCGATTCGGCTGCCGGTCAGCCAGGGACTGGCGCGCAATGAAACGGGACGGGTACAAGAGGCGCTGGAGTCGGCATTCAACATCCCCAAGGTCTACGGCGCTTACGTTTACGACATGGACGGCCGCCGCATCGCAGCGGCGGGCAGCGTCACACCGGGGCGCGCCGAGCAGCACATGCTTCGTCTGGCGGAGAGACATTTGCGCCGCGGAGAATACGACCAGGTGGCTGGCCGGGCAGTTTATTCATATTTTGTGCCGCTTAGCGACAGTGGCAACCGGATCATTGGCCTGTTGCAGGTGACACGCCGGCGGAGCGACTTCGCGGCGACGATGCTTCGTTTGCGTGTTGGCGCCGGTGCAATCGTCCTGATCATGCTGGTCGTAATTTCGGGCGTAGTTCTTATCGGCCATCAGCGCGCGATCGGTCGTCATCTTGGGAGACTTGCGGGAGTGATGAGGCGGGTGCGCGAAGGCGAGCGCGGCCGGCGCGCCGATGCAAGCGGTCCGCGTGAAATTGCCGCGGTCGCTGATGCCCTCAACGCCATGCTCGACGGTATCGGCGCCGCCGAACGTGAAATCGCGGCGCGTCGGGAAAGCGAAGAAGACCTTTCTCGGCGCCTTCACCAGTCCGAGAAGCTGGCGACCCTGGGCCGCTTTGCCGCCGGAATTGCGCATGAACTCGGCGCACCGCTGAGCGTCATCGATGGCAAGGCGCGGCGTGCGTTGCGGAGGTGGCCGGGTGCTTCGTCAAGCGAACTCGAAGCGATTCGGGCCGAAGTTGCGCGCGCCAGCAGCGTGATCCGGCAAATACTGGAGCTCGCTCGCCACGGGCAGTCGCGCCATCGCCGACAGCTTTGCAAGCGGCTTGCCCGGACGGCTGTTGCGGCGGTAAGCGACGAAGCGCAGGGCGCCGGAACGGCGCTGACTTTGCGCGCCGGACCCGACAGTTGCGCCGTGAACGTGGAGCCGATGCGTTTCCGCCAGGCGTTGGTTAATTTGTTGCACAACGCAGTCCAAGCTGCGCCCGGCGGGCAAGTGGAGTTGAGCTGGGAGGAAGTCGGCGATCGGCTGCTATTTAACATTGACGACAGTGGCGCGGGGATTGCGTCGGCCTTGCGCGAACGAGTTTTCGAGCCGTTCTTCACAACCCGCGTGAGCGGGACGGGGCTGGGTTTAGCTCTGACGCAGGCAATCGTGCTGGATCATGACGGCCGTATCGACATCGTCGACAGTTCTCTCGGCGGTGCTTGTTTTCGGATCGAATTGCCGACGGCAGGAACGGGGGGTCGCGCGTGAACGGCGGCGAACGCGTACTCCTTGTGGAGGATGACGCTTCCCTTGCCGCGCTGCTTCGCGAGGAACTGGAAGATGCCGGTTATCGGGTCGCCGCCGTGAAATCGGTGGAGGCGGCACATGCAAATCTACTCCGTCGCCCGCCGGCGCTAATACTGAGCGATCTGCGGTTGCCGGATGGGGAAGGGCTGGAGGTGCTGGCCGACGCGCGAAGTCGTGATCCGTCCCCCGCCTTTGTGATGATCACCGCCTACGGCAGCGTCAGTACCGCGGTCCAGGCGCTCAAGGCCGGGGCGGACGATTTTCTCACCAAGCCGGTGGACATCGACCATCTGCTGGTGAGCGTCGCGCGCGCGCTCGAGCATCACCGGACGCGGGCCGAAGTTCGCCACTTCCGCAGCTTGCTCGACGAGAACGGCTTCCACGGGTTGCTCGGCCACAGCCCACCTATGCGGGCGCTGGCCGAACAGATCCGCATGGTGGCCGAAGCCTACGGCCCGGTTTTGATTGTCGGCGAGAGCGGCACCGGCAAAGAGCTGGTGGCGCGTGCGCTGCATGCAGAGAGCGAACGCCGCGATGGCCGTTTCATGGCGGTCAACTGCGCTGGTGTACCGGCGGAACTGTTGGAAAGCGAGTTTTTCGGTCACGTCGCAGGCGCTTTCACCGGCGCGACCGCAAGTCGCGGCGGCCTGTTCGATCAGGCTGACGGCGGCACATTGTTTCTTGATGAAATCGGCGACATGCCGGCTTCGTTGCAGGCCAAGCTTCTGCGCGTGTTGCAGGACGGGCGCATTCGGCCGGTGGGCGGCAGGAATGATCATCAGGTCGATGTGCGGATAATTGCCGCAACCCATCAGGATCTGGAGGTTTTGCGCCGGGACGGCCGCTTCCGCGACGACCTCTATTTTCGTCTGGAAACCTTCATTATTCGCGTGCCACCGCTGCGTGAGCGCGGTGACGACGTGGAATTGCTGGCCGGGCGGTTTCTGCAGCGCTACGCCGCGGCTCTGGGCCGCGAGGCACCCGGGGTGTCGCCGGCCGTACTGGAGTGCCTCGGCGGCTACCCTTTTCCGGGTAACGTACGCGAGCTGCAAAATGCCATTGAACGCGCCGTCACCTTCTGTCGTGAGCGTCGGATCGGCGTCGAGCATTTGCCTGCCCGTTTGCGTGGCCATACGGCCGACAAGAACGGGGAATCATTGCCGACGGTTCTTGAAGACGCCGCCCCGGTAACGCTCGCCGAAATCACTCGTCGATACGTGCGACACGTCCTCCAGCACACTCAGGGCAACAAGCGCCGGGCGGCGAAGCTGCTCGGCATCAGTCGTCGTACGCTCTACCGGTATCTGCAGGAAGAGTAGCCCACGCGCTCAACGCTGATGGGGCAGCAGCAGCGCTTCAACTACCTTCGCCGCGATGCTATAGTGCCGTGCTTTCCGCGCCGTAACAGTTAATCAATAAACCGCTTCCCATGCGCCGACCAAACCCCGACATGGTTGCCACGCCCGTGCGTTACGCGGTGGCAATGACACGCAATTTCCTCGGAAACGCGCCGAACTGGTACAAGACGGCGATCGTCGGCTTTCTTTTGATCAATCCCGCGGTTTTTTTTGGCGCCGGGCCCTTTGCGGCCGGCTGGCTGCTGATATTGGAGTTTATTTTTACACTGGCGATGGCGCTGAAATGTTATCCCCTTGCGCCGGGAGGATTGCTTGCGCTTGAGGCGGTGATAATCGGTTTGACCGGGCCGGCAGCGGTGTACCAAGAGGTAGTACACAACATTCCGGTCATCCTCCTGTTGATGTTCATGGTCGCCGGAATTTTCTTCCTGCAGGAGCTGTTGATGTTCCTGTTTACGCGAGTTTTGTTGAACATCCGGTCAACTGTCAGGCTCGCGCTGGCGTTCATGTTCGTCGCGGCGCTGCTGTCCGCGTTTCTGGATGCCCTGACGGTTACGGCCGTCATAATCGCGGTGGCCGGAGGATTTTATTCGGTTTACCACAAAGCGGCGTCTGCTGATCAGTCGGCGCACAGGCACGACCGTGGCGATGACACTGCGATTCATGAACTCTCTCGCGCCGATCTTGAGCAATTTCGCGCTTTCCTGCGCAACCTCATGATGCACGCGGTGGTCGGAACAGCGCTCGGCGGTGTCACTACTCTCGTCGGTGAGCCGCAGAACCTGATCCTTGCCCATGCAGTCGATTGGCATTTCGCCGAGTTTTTCTGGAGGGTCGCGCCGGTATCGGTACCGGTGTTCGTTGTTGGGTTGGCGACCTGCGCGCTGCTTCAGAAATTGCGTTGGTTCGGCTATGGAGTAGAACTACCAGAGGCAGTCCGAAAAGTCCTGGAGGATCACGATAGCGAAGTCCAACGCAAGCGTGGAACCAACGCGAAGGCAAAGTTGATTGCTCAAGGTGTCGTCGCGGTTTTCCTCATCGTTGCGCTGGCCTTGCACGTCGCGGAGATCGGTCTGATCGGACTTGCGCTTCTGGTGGTGACAACTGCGCTGACAGGCGTCGTGGAGGAGCATCGCATCGGCCATGCTTTCACCGAAGCGCTACCCTTCACGGCGCTGCTCGTGGTGTTTTTTGCTGTTATCGCAGTCATCGACGAACGCGCGCTGTTTTCTCCCATCATGGACTGGGTTTTTCATTTCAAAGGCGATGCGCGGCTGAGCATGGTGTACATTGCCAACGGCGCGCTTTCCATGATCAGCGACAACGTCTTCGTGGCGACGGTTTATCTGAAGGAAATCAAGACAGCCTTGGCGCAAGGCATCGTGAGCCCGCGCGAATTCCAGGACTTGATCGTCGCAATCAATGCCGGCACCAACGTCCCTAGCGTGGCGACACCTAATGGGCAGGCCGCATTCCTGTTTCTGCTAACCTCTGCACTTGCTCCGCTGATTCGTCTCTCTTATGGCCGCATGGTGTGGATGGCGCTGCCCTACGCGGTCGTGTTGTCCCTGACGGGCCTTCTCGCAGTATTTTTTCTCTTATGATCGGTCGCCACACGACCGACTTCCGCGATAGTTGGAGCAATGCTATAGTGCGGCGTTTTCTCGCTGCACCGGCAGCGCCTGCACAAAATCTCATCATTAATCAGTGTTGCGAAGGGGCTTAATGTGGAACCGACACCTGCTATCGAGACGGCCCAACACGTCCTCTTTATTGTAGGCTTGATACTCGCCTGTGGCTCGATTTCGGGCTTTATTGCTCAAAAGATTCGCGTCCCCGACATTGTGGTTTTTTTGCTGGTCGGGATCATCCTGGGGCCGGAAATCAAGCTGATTGTAGTGCCGACCGGTTCGGCACTGAATCAGATTATCCTGATCTTCGGGGCCGCGTACATCATCTTCGATGGCGGGGCGACAGTTGCTTTAAAGGTATTGAAGAACGTGTGGATCAGCCTGATCGTAATGGCGACGATAGGGCTGCTGATAACCGCGGTAGCTGTCGGCCTTGCCGCTCAATATATCTTCGGCATTCCATTCCTCGTGGCGCTCTTGCTCGGTGCGGTGATCGCATCAACCGATCCCGCCACGCTGGTGCCCGTTTTCAAGCAAGTGCGGATACGCGAGCGCGTTTCGCATCTGGTAATGAGCGAATCGGCGCTCAACGATGCGATGGGTGCCATTCTGACCGTTACGCTGCTCAGCCTGGTTATGGGCAGCCACGCATTTTCAGTAAACGACTCTTTGCTGCAGCTTGCGCAGGAGGCGGGGCTCGGCATTCTGGTCGGTGGCGTCATCGGCTTTCTTTCACTCCTGTTGATCGCGCACGACCGGTACGGCTTCCTGCGTGAATATATGCCGCTGGTCACACTTATCGTGGTTGTCGGCGGTTATCTGGGCGCGGATATGGTCAGCGCGAGCGGTTATATGGCCGCATTCATCGCCGGCTTGATCATGGGTAACAAGGACCTGCTCGGCTTCAAGATCGAACCCGGGGAAGACAAGGGTCTGGAAGACTTCATTGGTACCACGTCGTTGATCATGCGGATGTTCATATTCATCCTGCTCGGGACCCACGTAGACTTCGCATTGCTGAACACATATTGGGTCGGCGGCATCGTTTTGATTGCATTTTTCATGCTGGTGGCGCGGCCGTTGACTGTCTTTCTGTGCTGCCTGCCGGACCGGCGCGCGAAGTGGGAGCTGAAGGAGTTGCTGTTCGTCTGCTGGGTACGTGAAACGGGCGTTATTCCGGCCGCGTTGGCAGGTTTGCTTGTTGGCGCCGGCGCCCCGCACGCGGATCTGATCGCGTCGGTCACCTTTATGGCTGTTCTGATCACGATTCTGGTCCAGGCGACGACTACCAAGTGGTGGGGCGGCAAGCTCGGCCTGCTGATCGAGGAGCCGCCGCGGACACCGCACGAAATGGGACATCCGCTGGAACCGTAATCGGGATAGAAGTTTGAAGAAGCTCAACAGGCCAATCCTGCTGGCGGCCGTGACTTTGTTCACG
Organism: Gammaproteobacteria bacterium; assembly: GCA_035701285.1. GTDB lineage: Bacteria > Pseudomonadota > Gammaproteobacteria > Natronospirales > DASSBR01 > DASSBR01. The sequence continues at coordinate 82,958 of DASSNT010000032.1, forward strand.
GCCGCCGCCTTTTGCAGCCCTGCCTCGGCGGCCGGCGGCAAGCGAGGCGCATCGGCCAACCCGCTGAGTTACACGTGGTTGCGGATCGGCGGCGCGTCGCAGGAGTCGGATTATTTCGACGACCGCGCGCAAGGCTATTCGCTGCAGGGTTCCTGGCAGCTCGACGAGAACGTCTATCTGCTTGGCAGCGCGGCACGGCTCGATTTCGACCAGTTGCCGGGGCGTGAGCACATCTACGGCGTGGGTATCGGCTATCAGGAAAATCCGATGGGCGACATCTCCGCATTCCTGCAAGCGGAGGTTTTCCGGACCCGGCTGGATTTGCCGGGCGGCGACCGCACGGACGACTGGGCGCGCTTCAGCTGGGGATTTCGAGCGCTGCTCGGCAAGGACTCGCCATGGGAGCTGGACGGCGCGGTGTATTATGATGCGCAAGACGATTTCGGCGATCGCGACTTTGGTGCGTGGTTCGGCATCGGTGTTGTCTGGGATCATGTCGGCCTGCGCCTGGTGGGCGATCACAATGGATCGCAGGATACGGTTCGGCTCGGCTTGAGCGTTTATTTTTGAACGGATTCTATAATTAACAAGGAAGCATTCGGATGAATATCACTATTTTTGGATCGGGCTATGTCGGTCTGGTGACCGGCACGTGTTTTGCCGACGTCGGTAACGATGTGTTGTGCGTCGATGTGGACACGGACAAGGTCGCGCGGCTGAACCGCGGCGAGGTGCCGATTCACGAACCCGGCCTGGAGAAGCTGATCCACCGCAACGCGGCGGCAGGGCGGCTTCAGTTCACGACGGACATCGCGGCGGGCGTCGCGCATGGCCTGTTTCAGTTCATTGCGGTCGGCACGCCGCCGGATGAGGATGGCTCGGCCGATCTTCAGTACGTGCTGGCAGTGGCGCGCAGCATCGGCGAGCACATGGAAGACTTCAAGCTGGTCGTGGACAAGTCGACGGTGCCGGTCGGAACTGCCGACAGGGTGCGCGAGACGATCGGTGAGGCGCTGTCGGCGCGCGGCGCGTCGGTGGATTTCGATGTCGTGTCCAATCCGGAGTTTCTGAAGGAGGGCGCGGCAATCGAGGATTTCATGAAGCCCGATCGCATCATCGTCGGCGTCGAGCGCGATGACAGCGTGGCGTTGCTGGAAAACCTGTACAGCCCGTTCAACCGCAATCACAATCGCATGATCGTGATGGATGTACGCTCGGCGGAGCTGACGAAGTACGCGGCGAACGCGATGCTGGCGACGAAGATCAGTTTCATGAACGAGATGGCGAATATCGCCGATCACGTCGGCGCCGATATCGAGAATGTGCGCATTGGCATGGGGTCGGATCCGCGCATCGGTTACCACTTCATTTATCCCGGCGCAGGTTACGGCGGCTCTTGCTTTCCGAAGGATGTGCGCGCGCTGGAGCGCACCGCCCGGCAGTATGCTTACGACGGACGCATTCTTGCGGCAGTCGAGCAGATCAACGACAACCAGAAGAAGGTTCTGTTCGACAAGATCAGCAAGCATTACGGCGACAATTTGAAGGGCAAGACGTTTGCATTGTGGGGGCTGGCGTTCAAGCCGAACACGGACGACATGCGCGAGGCGCCGAGCCGGGTGCTGATGGAGGCGCTCTGGAACGCCGGCGCGAAGGTGCGGGCATTCGACCCTGAAGCGATGGGGGAGACGCGCCGGCTGTATGGTGAACGCGACGATTTGACCTTGTGCGATACGGCGGATGAAGCCTGTGCCGGTGCCGATGCGCTGGTGTTGATGACCGAATGGCGGCCGTTCCGGAGCCCGAATTTCGATGCCATCAAGGCGTCGTTGAGCGAGCCGGTGATCTTTGATGGGCGCAACGTCTACGACCCGAGCTATTTACGGCGGATCGGGTTTACTTATTATGGAATCGGGCGGCGGTAAGTTCTTTGCTGTCGCAGGGGAGGCGGCGGGGTGGCTTCTTTCCAGAACGCCGTAAATACATCCCTGTAGGCTCCGGTCGCGGCGTCCTGCCGCTCACGCTCTGGAAAGAAGCCACCCCGCCACCTCCCTTTGAGGTTGTCGCCTCTCTGCTCTGCCCCTCTCCCGTCGGGAGAGGGGTTGGGGTGAGGGTTCGGTGAAGCTTCACCGTTGGAACCTCCCCCTCGTTCTTGAGATAATTACCGGACGATGAACGACATCTCCATCTTCGCCGCCTTAATCGCCGGCATAGTCTCTTTCCTTTCCCCGTGCGTGCTCCCCCTGGTGCCGGGTTATCTGTCCTATATCTCCGGCGTCTCGCAGCAGGATTTTGCCCTGGCCGCTTCGAACGAGGCGGTGGTGGATCGCGCGGCGCTGTTGCGCGGCGTGACGGCGAACGCGCTGTTTTTCGTGCTCGGTTTCACGACAATCTTCGTGGCGCTGGGTGCGTCGGCAACCAGTATCGGCCGGTTTCTGTTCCAGAGCAGTCCCGTTTTTACCCGGATCGCGGGCGCGGTGATCATCGTTTTCGGCCTGCATATCACCGGCTTGTTGCGTATTCCGTTCCTGTACCGGGAAAAGCGTTACCAGACCAGCGAACGGCCGCGCTCGCTCGCCGGCGCTTACGGCATCGGGATGGCGTTCGCGTTCGGCTGGACGCCGTGCATCGGGCCGATTCTCGGCGGCGTGCTGGCGATGGCGGCGACGCAGGGGACGGTGACGGAGGGCGTCGGGCTGCTGACGGTGTATTCGCTGGGCCTCGGCGTGCCGTTCATTCTGGCGGCGCTGGGGTTCAACTACCTGATCAGTTTTATTACCCGCTTTCGGCGCTTTTTCCGCGGCGTCGAGATCGTGGCCGGAGTGCTGCTGATCGCGGTCGGCGTGCTGGTGCTGACGGGGCGCATGACCTGGCTGAGCCAGCAGCTCAGTTTTCTGAATGGGTTCGTCCTATAAGTTACAATAGCTCCCTTTTTCCAGCCTTGAGGAACGCGCATGTTCAGCGCCGACATGACCATCGCCGGGTTTGACAACGAGCTGGCCGAGGCGATTGCCGCCGAGGCGCAACGCCAGGAAGATCACATCGAGCTGATCGCCTCGGAAAATTACGCGAGCCCCCGGGTGCTGGAGGCGCAGGGCTCGGTGCTGACCAACAAGTACGCCGAAGGTTACCCCGGCAAGCGCTTCTACGGCGGCTGCGAGCATGTGGACGTGGTCGAGCAGCTCGCGATCGAGCGCGCCTGCGAGCTGTTCGGCGCCGATTACGCCAACGTGCAGCCGCACTCCGGCTCGCAGGCCAACGGCGCGGTGTTTCTCGCGTTGGTGGAGCCGGGCGACACCGTGCTCGGCATGAGCCTGGACGCGGGCGGCCACCTGACCCACGGCGCCAGGCCCAACTTCTCCGGCCGCACCTACAACGCCGTGCAGTACGGCCTCGACCCCGATACCGGCCTGATCGACTACGAGCAGATCGAGCGCCTTGCCCTGGAGCACGAGCCCAAGCTCCTGATCGGCGGTTTCTCGGCCTACTCGCGCGAGATCGACTGGGCGCGCATGCGCACCATTGCGGACAAGGTCGGCGCCTGGTTCATGGTCGACATGGCGCACGTGGCCGGCCTGGTCGCGGCGGGCGAGTATCCGGACCCGCTGCCGCACGCGCACGTGGTCACCACCACCACGCACAAGACCCTGCGCGGTCCGCGCGGCGGGCTGATCCTGAGCAAGGGCCAGCCGGACGTGGAAAAGAAGCTCAACAGTGCCGTGTTCCCCGGCC
>DASSNT010000033.1:0-9354 GCA_035701285.1 Gammaproteobacteria bacterium
TGGGCCTCCAAGGGCGCCACGGCGCAGACGATGATCGCGCTGCAACAGGCGCTGACCGAGCGTGCCGGCGAACCGCTCGTGGCCTCGCCCGATCTGATGGCGGAGTCCGCCGCGACGCGGCTGCGGCACTGGCTGACTGGCCGGCAGCAGGATGGCCCGCCGCCGCTGGAGACCACGGCCAACGGCCACTTGCGTCTCGCGTCGATGCCGCAAATGCAGCGCATCAACATGAGCCCGGCGCGCATCACACGCCGGCCCGCGCCGCTGCGCTGGCTGTTTCGCGTACTGGGGGCGCAATGATAGCGTCGGCCGGCAATCCGCGCTGGCGCCGTGCCGCGCTGCTGCGCCATGTGCTGATGTTCGTGCTGGTGGTGGCACAAACGGGCTTCGCCGGCACCTACATGCTGCAGATCCTTCCCTATCACGGCAGCACCGGTCTGGAAATGGCGGTACTGGCGACGTTCGTCGGCCTGTTCGCGTGGATTTCGATCGGCTTCTGGACGGCGTTTGCCGGTTTCTTCACGCTGCTGTTCAATATGCGGCGCCTGGCCATTACGCGTATCTGCCAGATACGCGGCAGCGACAGCGCGCCGCTTGCCCCGACCGCGATCCTGATGCCGGTCTACAACGAGGACCCGCGGCGGGTGTTCGCCGGCCTGAAAACAACCTACCTCTCGCTGCAGAAAACCGGCCAGCTCGAACACTTCCAGTTCTTCGTGCTGAGCGATACCACCGACGCCCCCACCGGCGTACAGGAAGAGCTCGAATGGGCGGAGCTGTGCAGTTCGCTCGGTGCGTTCGGACGCGTGCACTATCGCCGCCGGCGCACGCACATCAAGCGCAAGAGCGGCAATATCGGGGACTTCTGCCGCCGCTGGGGCGCCAAGTTCCGCTACATGATCGTGTTTGACGCCGACAGCGTCATGTCCGGGCCGACGCTGGTCAAAATGGTGCAGATGATGGAAGTGCGCCCGGAGGCCGGCATCATCCAGACGCCGCCGACCACCGCCAACCGCGTGTCGCTGTTCGCCCGCATCCAGCAATTCGCCAACCGCGTGTACGGCCCGATGTTTACAGCGGGGGTGCACTTCTGGCAGCTCGGCGAATGCTATTACTGGGGCCATAACGCGATCATCCGCATCCGGCCGTTCGTCGAACATTGCGGGCTGTCGCGCCTGCCGGGCAGCGGCCCGCTGGGTGGCGAGATCCTGAGCCACGACTTCGTCGAGGCGGCGCTGATGCGTCGCGCCGGCTGGGAGGTCTGGGTTGCCTACGATCTCGCGGGGAGCTACGAGGAAACGCCGCCGACACTGCTCGACGAACTGAAGCGGGACCGGCGCTGGTGCCAGGGCAACCTGCAGCATCTGCGCCTGCTCGGCACGAAAGGGTTATCGTCGGCGCACCGCGCGATGTTCGTCAACGGCGTGATGGCCTATGCCTCCGCGATGGTCTGGCTGCTGTTCCTGATCCTGTCCACCGCCGAAGTCGCGGTGCAGGCGCTGACGCCGGTGAAGTACTTTTCATCGAAGCCGAGCCTGTTTCCGATCTGGCCCGAATGGCATCCGAACTGGGCGCTGGCGCTGGTCGTCTCGACGGCCGGGCTGCTGTTCCTGCCCAAGATCCTGAGCTGGTTTCTGACGGTCATCAAAAAACCGCCGACGCGCTGCTTCGGCGGCTTCATTCCGCTCACCGTCAGCGTAATTCTCGAGTCGGTCGTGGCCAGCCTGCTGGCGCCGATCCGGATGCTGTTTCACGCCAAGTTCGTGCTGACCACGCTGATTGGCCGGCAGGTCAAATGGGGCGGGCAGGTGCGCGAGGATGCGGAAACCGATTGGCTGACGGCCATTCGTTACCACGGCCTTGCAACCATTGTGGCGATTATCTGGGCCGCCGGCGTGTACTGGCTGAATCCGGCGTTCTTCTGGTGGCTCGCCCCGATCGTCGGCGCGCTGTTCTTCGCGGTGCCGCTGTCGGTATACCTGAGCCGCGTGCGGCTGGGGCGGGTGGCGCGCAAGCTCCGCCTGTTCACGATCCCGGAGGAAATCGAACCGCCGGCCGAACTCGCGACACTGAATGCGCAACTGGCGCCGCCCGCTGAAGACGCTGACCCGTTCGTGCGCGCGGTCGTCGACCCGCAGGTCAACGCCATCCACATCGGCATGCTGCGTCTGAAGCGCAGCATGCCGCCAGAAAAGGCCAAGCGGCTCGAGCGTATCCGCAAGAAGGCGCTGCAACTCGGCCCCGCCGGCCTGACGGCGCTCGACAAAGCCGACCTGCTGCAGGACGTGCCCAGTATGCAGACCCTGCACTTCGGCGTCTGGCAGATTACCGACGCGGAACTGAGCAAGCAGTGGGGACTGGCATAACCGGCCGCGTCAGCACAAGCCGCCGTTGACCGACAGCACCTGGCGGGTGATGTAAGCCGCCTCGTCGGAGAACAGAAACGCGACCAGCGCGGCGACTTCTTCCGGCCGCCCGGCCCGACCAAGCGGAATCTGCTTGAGAATTTCCTCGACCGGTGCGCCGTGCAGCATGTCGGTCTCGATCAATCCCGGCGCGACGCAGTTCACCGTGATGCGCCGGCTGGCGAGCTCCACGGCCAGCGCCTTGCTCGCGCCGATGACGCCCGCCTTGGCGGCGCTGTAGTTGGCTTGGCCGCGGTTGCCGATGAGTCCGGCTACGGACGCGATCGTGACGATGCGTCCGCCGTCGCGCATCCGCACCAGCGGCATGGTCAGCGGGTGCAGCACGTTGTAGAAGCCGCCGAGATTGGCGCCGACGACCCGATCCCAGTCCTCGCCCGGCATGGCCGGAAACGCGTTGTCTGCGCTGATGCCGGCATTGCAGACGACGCCCCAGTACGGCCCGTGCGCGTCCAGCTCGCTTTCCAGCGCCTCCTTCACCTGTTCGCGATGGGTGACATCGAAGCTCAACGTATGCACGCGCCCGCCGGCCGATGCGATTTCGCCTGCCAGCGCTTCGACTGCCGAGGCATTGCTGCGGTAATGCAAGCCGATGTCGAAGCCCCGTCCCGCCAGCGCGCGGGCGATAGCGCCGCCGATACCGCCACTCGCGCCGGTCACCAGCACGCGTTTCGAATTCATTGGTCTTCCTCTTCAATGATAGTGAGGCGGGCCTCGGCGAGCGTCTGCCCGCCGCAATCGATGCGACAGGTACAGGCGGCCATGCCACCCTCGCCGCCGAACTCCCGCTCGGCGCGAATGATCAGCCGCGCGCCTTCTTCAAACCAGGGCACACTCGCCTCGTAACGGCGCGTACCGAGCAGCATTCCCCGCCGTGGCGCGCGTCCGGCACGGCGACCGCTCAGGCCGCCATGCGCGGCAACCGCCTGGGCCATCAACTCGATCCCGACCCAGGCCGGCACACCGTGGCCGGCAATGAAGAACGGATGCGCGGCAGTGATACTGACTGCGGCTTCGATAATGTCATCCCTGTCGCTCAGAATTTCATCGAGCAGCACCGCCGGCCCGGCATGCGGCAGCAGATCGGCCGGCGCCGGGAACCGCGTCATGTGCGCCCCAGCACGAGGCAGGCATTGTTGCCGCCGAACGCGAACGAGTTGCTGAGCGTGACTTTGCAGCGTGCGATCTCACCGGGCGAACTCAGACGCAGCGGCGCAAGCGCCGGGTCGCACTCCCCGTCCCAGATATGCGGCGGTAAGCCGGCGGCATCGGGTTCGGTCAACAGTATCCAGCAGAACCCCGTTTCGGTCGCCCCGGCGGCGCCGAGCGCGTGGCCGACCAGCGGCTTGGTCGAACTGCACGGGGTACTGCGCCCGATCACCCGATCCACCACGTGGCTTTCCATCAGGTCGTTTTGCACCGTAGCCGTGCCATGCAGGTTGACGTAGTCGACCGCGCCGGCATCGATACCGGCATCGGCGAGCGCCATCCGCATGGCCGTTTCCGCGCCGCGGCCTTCGGGGTCCGGCGCCGAAATGTGGTAGGCGTCGGACGATTCGCCGACACCCAGCAGCGCCACCGGGCCCGGCTCGCGACTCATCAAAAACACTGCCGCGCCCTCGCCGATGTTGATGCCGTCCCGATTGACGCTGAACGGGTTGCAGCGTTCACCGGCGATTGATTCGAGGGCATTAAAGCCGTTGAGCGTCAGGCGGCACAGCGAATCGACGCCGCCGACGATGACCGCATCGCAGAGGCCGGTCTTCAGCAATCGCCGCCCGGAAGAAAACGCCTTGGCGCTGGCGGTGCAGGCCGTCGACACACTCCAGGCCGGGCCGCCGAGGGCCAGCATGCGGCGCAGAAATTCGCTCGGCGTCGCCATCTCCTGGCGGCGGTAGTCGTAGCCGGGGGGAAACGCGCCCCGTCGGAGCCGGGCGGTCAGCGCTTCGAAGCCTTCGGCCGCGCCGGACGTGCTGCTTCCGAGCACGATGCCAATGCGGTCGGCGCCGAATTGTGCAATCGCGGCATCGATCTGCGGCCGGATTTGGGCAATCGCCGCGCACAAGATCTGAATATTGCGCGAGGCGTACGGCGCATGCTCCGGGCCCACGGCTGGCAACGTGCCCTGCACCACGCCGACGCAGGTCTCGCGCCCGCGAATCAGATCGGCACGCGACACCATGCCGTTCGTGCTGCCGGCATACAGTCCGGCGCGCACGCTGGCAACGCTGTCGCCGAGCGCATTAATGATGCCCAGCGCATGCAGGTACACCGGCGTCATCGCGCTATCGGCCTCAACACCAGGACAGTATCCGCCGGCACAATGTGCATGACCACACGGACTTCAGCCAGCGGCCCCTTCGACCGCTCGATATGCGCAACCAGATGCCCATGTTCGAGCAGATCTCTGGTTTCGCCCTTGCCGGTACGGCTGACCTTGAGCGTGAGGCCGTGCAGCCGGGGCCTGAGCGCCGCCGGGTCGGCCAGCGCCGCCTCGAGCATCACGACGATGAGATCAGCGTGCAGTTCCGGGCGCTGCGGCTGGCTGACGATGTCGTGGCCATCGTAGGTAATCGTGAACAGGTGCGTACCGAACAGGCTGAAGCCGGCGAGGCGGAGCGTATTCGCGTCAATCTGCAGTCGGCCCATGAACGTCTGCCGGTCGCCAGCATGAGTGACCGAAACGATGTGCCGGGCGTCGGCGGCCGGCAGCGCGGCCGGTGGCAGCGGGCACGCCTGGCCGAACGGGCCGATCTTCACGCAGCCCGGCAACTGCGGCATCGTCACGCAGCCGCCGATCAGCGGTATCAACAACAGCAGGACGTGACGCAGGTTCATCATGTATCCGGACGCTCCGGCGGCAAGGATAACGGCGCGACGAGGTAACTCGCCAGTATGCCGATCAGCGTCGCGAGGCCGAACGCGTGCAGCGCCGGTATCTGGCTCAGCGACAGCAGGCCGAACGACAGCAGCGTCGTCATCGCCGACATCGTCACCGCCAGCGCCGGCGACCGCTCGCGCGCACCCACCTCGCGCAGAAACACCGCGTAATCGCGTCCCAGCCCGAGAATCAGGATCAGCGCGACGACGCCGAACACGTTCATCGGCTCGCCCAGCCAGCCGAGCACGCCGAGCGTGACGCCCAGCGCGAGCAGTGGCGGATACAACATGCGCGTCGCTTCGCGATAACCGTACCGCCACACAAGCACCGCGGAAATGAGCAGATAACCGATCACGACCAGCCAGGTTGCGCGCACGCGAATGCGCTCGAACGTGTTAGCGATGCGCTCCAGCGGCATGACAAACTGCACGCCCTGTACGCCCGCGGCGGCCTCGGTCAGCGCAGCAGGATCGAGGTTGCTGTTGCCGAACGCGGCAGCGAGCAGTGCAACGCCACCGTCCGTCGAGATCACGAAACGCTTCAGGTCCGGCACCGCCTCGAACAGGCCCTGCGCGGTCAGCGGTTGCCGCGCCGCCGAATGCCATGCCGCTTCGATATGGTCGGCGAGCTCCGCCGGGAGCCCCATTTGCGTAAAGGCTTCGCGCAACTTCGCCGGCTGATCCAGCACGCCACGCCATGCTGCCAGACTCGCCTGCTGCTGCGTCGCCGGCGGCAGGAACCGCGAGAGGCCAACCGCATCAGCTTTCGGCAGTTTCTTGTTGATGCGCGCAAACAAGGCCTCTTCACGCACCAGCGCCTGGTTCAGGTTCGGCGCTTCGACCAGAAAGAAACCCGGCGCGGGAAACCGGTTCAGTGTCGCGCGAATGTGCTGGTCGGTCTGCATCAGGCGCGGCGGGAAATGCTGCAGCTCACGGACATCGTCGCTGGCGTGGAGCTGGAACCAGCCCGGTATCGACGCCGCAAGCGCCAGCGCCGGCAGCAGATAACGCCAGCGGGACGGCCGGCAGGCGGCCGCGACGAAGCGCGCCGGCCAGTTCACCGCCGGATGCGCGGCGACCGCGGGCGGCCTGGTCAGCGTGACGGGAAACAGCAGCGCAACCACCAGCGCGGCTTCAATCAGCCCGGCGACCGAAAACACGGCGATCTGCGTCAGCGCCGGGAAGCCCGCCAGCAGCAGAAACGCGAAGGCGACCGCCCCTGTCAGCAAGCCGACGCCGAGGCCGGAGCGAATCTTGCTCATCACCGCCGGCGGCGCGCTGGTGCCGAACCAGTACTCGGAAAAATACAGAAACGCGTAATCGATCGCGATGCCGAGCAGGGTCGTGCCGAACACCAGCGTCAGGATATTGATGGAGCCGAACACGGCGATCACGGCGGCGCTCGCGGCGGCGACGCTGGCGCCGAGTTGCAGAAAGCCGAGCACGTGCGGCGCAAGGCTGCGGAAGATGTAGGCGATCAGCAGCATGATCAGCAGCGTCGAGACCACCGTCAGCCAGATCGTCTCCTGCTTCGCTTCCCGCCGTGCCGCATCGGCGAAGAGCGCGGCGCCGGTCGCTTCAAACCGGCAGTCGGCGCAAGTTTTTGCTACCGCCTCAGCCGCGGCATCAACCGCGCGCGCCGCGAGCGCCGAACCCTCGGCGGCAAACGCCGGCCCGGCGAGTTCCATCCGCAGCAGAAAGACGCGCTCGTCGCCGCGCTTTGCCGACAGCAGCGGGCCGTCGGGCAGGAAATCCGGGTAGGGCCGCGGCAGGTTGGACATGAACCGCTGCAGGTAGCCGCCGGGGTCGCTGCCGAACGCGTTCACCAGCCCGGCCGGGCTCGCCAGCGACACCGCCACGTCCGTCGCCAGTGCGCGCGGCCCCTCGCGAGCGAGACGCGCCGCCTGGCGCGGGTTGAGCAACGCGAAATGATGCCGGCCGTACGCGGCAATTGCGCTGTCGACTGTCTCGCCCACATCGTCCGCCTGCAGGCCGGCACCGAGCAGCGCCCGGCGGCCGGCCAGCGCCGCCGCGCGGGTCGTGGCGTCATCCGCCCCCCGCACCAGCGCCAGCAATTGATGGGTAAAGGCGTCGCGGCTGCGCTCGGTCGCGATATGGAGCGCCTGCGAATCGTGCCGCTCCGGCAGCAGGGTCAGAATGTTGGTCTGGATCGGCGCCTGAAGGTCGAGCCGCGTCCACGCGAAACCGCACAAGAGCCCCAGGGAGACCAGCCAGATCGCCCATCTGGCGAACGAACGCTTATCCACTACTGGCCGGTTGCGGAGTGTATCGGCGTAAAACGTATGTCCATATGGCCGCCGCCGGCTTCGTCAATCTGCAGGCGCCGGGGCTGGCCGGGCGCGGTTTCCGTGACTTCGATGCGATCGATGACTTTGGCCATCGCGCCAGGTTTGGGCGTGAGCGTCACGTGGCGCCCCTCGCCCTCGGGCAATGGCTGAATGTCAACGTTGAAGTAGCGAGCAAGATCCGACCGGTCGCCGGCGAGCGCGCTGACAAAAATGTGCTCGACAGCTTCGAGCCACGGCGTCTCGTCGGGATCGAGCTGGCGCACCGTGCCGTCCGGCAGCACCTCCTTCGCCCGCCCGGCGTCCATTTCGAACACATAGCGATATGGCTTCGTGATTTCCCAGTGAAAGCCCTGTTCGCGGTCGAAGCGCATGATGCCGTGGCTGACCAGCGGCGTGTCGAAGCCGGGCAGCGTGCGTGTCTCGATGAATTTCGCGGCGAAGCCGCTGACTGGCGGCGCGGCGGCCTGTGCAGAAACAGCGCCGAACATCAACGCCATCCCCGCGACTGCAAGACAGGCTCGGACGACGCGCACGATGTCATTCCCGCGAAAGCGGGAACCCGGAACTCGCAGCAAGATAGATTCCCGCTTTCGCGGGAATGACTTACGGATGCCGATCATAAATATCTCTTCAGCCGGTCCAGCAACGCCGGCGGACTCACCATCTGCAATTCCCACGTATCCAGCGTCACCGCGCACTGCACCGTGTAGCCGGTGGTCAGGCGCGCGCCGGTCGCGGCGTCATTGACGACGTATTCGACCTTCATCCGGTTTTCCCATTCCACCAGCCCGGCCCAGACGCGAATCGTCTGCCCGTAACGCAACGGCAGGCCGAAGCGGACATGCGCCTCGGTCAGCGGCCAGGCGAAATTCGAGGCGCGCATTTGCGGGTAGTCGTAGTCTATCTGACGCAACAGCACCGCGCGCGCCGCTTCAAAGTAACGGAAGTAGTGCCCATGCCAGGCGATCTCGACCGAGTCGACATCCTGAAACGGAATTTCCATATCGGCGAAAGCGGTAATCAGCGCTTTCTCCGCCAGTGTCCGCCGTCCGCCGCCGGTTCGCGGCTTCTCAGGCAGGCCGTTCGGCATGTTGCGTCTCGTGTTTGCTCGCGTGCATCGGCCTGGTGCCGCCCCACAAGTCATAAAAGTTGTACCACTGTAGCGGAAACCGGCGGGCGTAGTCGCCCAGCCGCTCAGCGAAACGCGCCGCCCAGCCGCCGGCGGCACCGTAGCGGTCACCGCGCGGCAGATGAATGCGATCCGCGAACGGTTCCATGTAAACCTTGTAGCGGGCACCGTCACGCACGCAAAAAAACAGGTACACCGGACATTCCAACGCGTGCGCGAGCACGTACGGGCCGATCGCGAAAGGCGCCGGGCGGCCCAGAAAATCGACCGTCGCCGTCGGGCTGTGCTCGTCGACCGGCGTGCGATCGCCGGCGATGACGACCACCTCGCCGGCGTCGATCCGTTCGCGCAGCATCAACGCGGTGTCCGGCCCGACGTCGCGCACCTGGACCAGCCGTTCGGGATAATCGGCATTGGCTTTGCGAAGCATCGCGTTGACGAAAACCGAGTTGTGCGTATGCACCAGCGCCGTCACGCGCAGTTCCGGCAGCCGGCGCGCCAACGCGCGCGCCGCCTCGGTGTTGCCCAGATGCGCCGTCACCAGCAAGACGCCGCGGCCGGCCTTGACGTTGTCGATCAGCGCGCCGCAGTCGCTGAAGTCCATCTCGATGCT
>DASSNT010000034.1:0-22668 GCA_035701285.1 Gammaproteobacteria bacterium
CCAGCAGCCGATCGATGGCATCAGGATTCAGCGGATCGCAACCCAGCCCGTAAACGCCTTCGGTCGGGTAGGCGACGATGCCGCCGGCGTCAATCGTGCGGCGGGCGAGGCGGAGCTGCCAGGAGTCGGGCCGAGTCAGGACGCGACTGCCTCATCGTCCGGCGCGAGTTCCGGTGCCGGCGTCTTGTAGCCGCATTCCTTCTGCGGGCAGACCTTCTCGGTACCGCGCCGCTTGGTCGTCTTGACTGTCAGAATCGGCCAGTTGCACTGCGGACACGACTCCGCGATCGGCAGGTTCCAGACCGCGTACTTGCACTTCGGGTAGCGCTCACAGGAATAGAAAATCTTGCCGTAGCGCGACTTGCGCTGCAGCATCTTGCCCTCATGGCACTCGGGGCATTCGATGCCAGTGTCCTTCGGCTTTTCAAGCGGCTCGATGTGCTTGCACTTCGGATAGCTGCTGCAGCCGATGAACTTGCCGTAGCGGCCGCGGCGGATGATCAGGTCCGAGCCGCAATCGGGGCACTGGCGGCCTTCGACTTTTTCCGGCTCGGTCGGCGCTTCGTCCGCGCTTTCGTCGAGATTGCGGGTGTAATCGCAATCGGGATAGCCGGTGCAGCCGATGAAGCGGCCGCGTCGCCCCAGCCGAATCGACAGCGGCTTGCTGCACTTCGGACAGGCTTCGTCGAGCTCTTCCGACGTGACATCCTTGCGCGAAACGCTTTCTTCCTTCGTATCGACCAGCGACTTGAACGGGTCCCAGAACTCGCCCAGCAGCGGCACCCAGTCCTTTTCGCCGCGCGCGACCGCGTCCAGCTCGTCTTCGAGCCGGGCGGTGAAGTCGTAATCAACGTACTGCGTGAAGTGCTCGGTCAGGAACTTGTTGACCACCCGGCCGACGTCGGTCGGGATGAAGCGCTTGCGGTCCATCTCGACGTATTCGCGCTGCTGCAGCGTCTGAATGATGCTCGCGTAGGTAGACGGACGGCCGATGCCGTATTCTTCCAGCGCCTTGACCAGGCTCGCTTCCGAGTAGCGCGGCGGCGGTTCGGTAAAGTGCTGGTCGGCGCGCACGGCTTCGAGCGCCACGGTGTCGCCTTCAGCCAGTTCCGGCAGCAACTTGTCTTCGTCGTTGTCAGTCGAATCGTCGCGGCCTTCCTGATAGACGGCGATGAAGCCGGGCTTGACCAGTACCGAACCGGTGGCGCGAAAGCGGTTGCCTTCGCCGCAGCCGAGATCGACCGCCACGGTGTCGAATACCGCGTGAATCATCTGGCAGGCGACGGTGCGCTTCCAGATCAGCTCGTAGAGGCGGAACTGGTCCTGCGTCAGCTTGCCGCGCAGGCTCGCCGGCTCGCGGCTCGCGCTGGTCGGGCGGATCGCCTCGTGCGCTTCCTGGGCGTTTTTGGCCTTGGTCTTGTAGCGGCGCGGCTGCTTCGGCACCTGGTCGGCGCCGTAGCGTTTCGCGATCAGATCGCGGATATCGTCGAGCGCTTCGTTCGCCAGATTGACCGAGTCGGTACGCATGTAGGTAATGAGACCGATCGCACCCTCGCCGGTATCGATGCCTTCGTACAATTGCTGCGCCGTGCGCATCGTGCGCTGCGCCGTGAAGCCGAGCTTGCGCGAGGCTTCCTGTTGCAGCGTCGAGGTCGTGAACGGCGCGGCCGGATTGCGCTTGCGCTGTTTCTTGTCGACCTTGAGGACGTTGAGCTGGCCGTTGGCGGCCTGTTCCAGCGTCTTTTGGGCGGCATGCGCGCCCTTGTCATCGGTAAAAGTGAACTGCTCGACCTTTTTGCCGCCGAATTCGGCCAGCTTGGCGACAAACGCCTGGCCATCCTTCGCGGCATCGGCTTCGAGCGTCCAGTATTCGCGTGCCTTGAAGGCTTCGATTTCCAGCTCGCGCTCGACGATCATCCGCAGCGCGGGGCTTTGTACGCGGCCGGCGGACAGGCCGCGGCGAATCTTTTTCCACAACAGCGGCGACAGGTTGAAGCCGACGAGGTAATCCAGCGCCCGGCGCGCCTGCTGCGCGTTCACCAGTTCGGTGGACAGCTCGCGCGGATTGGCGATCGCGTCGTTGACGGCGCGCTTGGTAATTTCGTGGAAGACCACCCGGCCGACTTCCTTGTCATCGAGCACGCCCTTTTCGTTGAGCAGCGCGTACAGATGCCAGGATATGGCCTCGCCTTCGCGGTCCGGGTCAGTGGCGAGGTACAGCGCGTCGGCCTTTTTCAGTGCCTTGATAATGCTGTCGACATGCTTCGAATTGCGTTCGATCACCTGGTACTTCATCGCGAAGTCGTGCGCCGGATCGACCGCGCCTTCCTTCGGTACCAGATCGCGAACATGGCCGTACGAGGCCATGACCTCGAAGTCCTTGCCGAGATATTTGTTGATGGTCTTCGCCTTGGCGGGCGATTCCACGATTACCAGGTTACGAGCCATACGTCTTCGTCAGTCAAGAGGATTCGGGATAAAAATACCCGATGAATTCTGTGCGCGGAGAAAGTCTAGCAGTGCCGGCCCCGGAATTGGAACCGAGGCCGTCACCAATGGGAGTTCGGGCCTGCGTCCTAATGCAGCACCGAGCCGCGGTCCTCGAATACGAGATCTTCCATGCGCGCCAGCGCGGTTTCCTGGCCCGGCTGATTGAACAGCACCATCAGGATCACCCACTTGACGTCGTCGAGGTCGACCGTGTCGGTTTCCAGCGCCAGGATCCGGTCGATGACGACCTCGCGCTGGGCGGCATCCAGAATGCCGACGTTCTCGAGGTGGCGCAAAAAGCCGCGACAGCGGACGTCGAGCCGCGCCATTTCCTCGTCGTTGAAGATTCGCACCGAGCTGGTGCCGGTTAGCGTCGGGATTTTATCCTCATCGACCGCCAGGCTTTCCAGCCAGTCGAATGCCTTGCCAACTTCGGAGCGCGGGAAGCCGGCGGCTTCCAGTTCCACTGTCAGAACATCGCGGTCGGCGTAGGTTTCGGCGTCGTCGTCGAGATAGTTCTCAAACAGATAAAGCAGCACATCGAGTACGTTTTCTCTCATCATCGGGGCCTCCCGGCGCGGTGGCATCAATAGATTGAATTGCGGATGAGTTAATCCGACGTGCGCATATATCCTCCCCCGGGTGCGGCTGCGATGAAGCCTTGAAGTTCCAATGCCAGCAGCATGGCGGAAACGGCCGCGGGCGTCAATCCGCTGCGCTCCACGACACAATCAATGGAGGTGGGGGCGAAATCGACATAATTCAAGACCTCCCGCTCAGCCGGCTCCGCCGGCGTTCTCGCGCCCTTCTCGGGGGCTGCTTCGGCCGTCGCCAGGCGCAACAGCGGCGCAAGCTCTTCCAGTACGTCCGCCGCTGTTTCCACCAGCTTGGCGCCGTCGCGGATCAGCCGGTGGCAACCGTGGGCCAGCGGATTGTGGATCGAGCCCGGAATCGCGAAGACCTCGCGGCCCTGTTCGTTCGCCAGCCGCGCAGTGATCAGCGAGCCGCTGCGCTGCGCCGCCTCGACCACCAGCACTCCCATGCTCAGGCCGCTGACCAGCCGGTTGCGCTCGGGGAAGTTCTGCTTGAACGGCCCCGTCCCCAGCGGATATTCAGACACCAGCGCGCCGCGTGCGGCAATGTCGCGGCCCAGCGCACCGTGGCGGGCGGGATAAATGCGGTCCAGGCCGGTGCCGCACAATGCGACGGTCGCGCCGCCGGCTTTCAACGCGCCCTGGTGGCTCGCGCCGTCGATCCCGAGTGCGAGACCGCTGGTAATGATCAGCCCGGCGCGCGCCAGATGCCCGGCGAAATCGGCCGCCGTTTCGCGGCCGGCCGGCGTGGGATTACGGCTGCCGACCATGGCGAGTTGCGGTTCGGAGAGCAGTTTCGGGTCGCCGCGCACGAACAGTGCCAGCGGCGGGTCGGGAATTTCGCTCAGCAACGGCGGCCAGTGGGGGTGAGCAGCGGTTAACAGATAACAGCCGGGTTGTTCCAGCCACGCCAGATCGGCATCGATGCGCGCCGTATCCGGGTTCGCCAGCCAGTCGCACGCCTCGTCGTCGAAGCGCAGCCGCGCCAGCGCCTGCCCGCCGGCAGCCAGAACCGCTTCCGGTGAGCCAAAGCTTTCCAGCGCCGCGCGCAGATTGCCGCGGCCGGTCGGCGTGCGCAGCAGGGCGAGCCAGGCGCGGCTTTCGGTCTCCGTCATCTCCACGTTACAGCGAGGAAAATCTGACGGCCATGATCAGCCCGATGCCAAGAATGGTGCCGGCTGATACAACAATGCCGAGCACGGCGAAGTTCTTCCTGCGCGCTTCCTGCGACACGCCGCCCACCCCGAGGCGCAGCGAGATCATCGATCCGGCGAGCGAGGCACCGAGCAGAATCGCGGCGATCGAACTGCCTGCCATGTCGCCGGGCAGCAACGCCGCCAGCCCGTCGGCGGCGGCCACCGCGATGAACATCAGCAGGGCAAACACGATACTGGTTGCAAATGATGCGATTCCGATCCCGGAATGCCTTACGGATTCCACCTGATTCACCCCTTGCGCCAGCAAGGTCAGCAATTTGAGGTGCCGGATTGTCCGTGCTTGTCACACCGCCGTCAATTCAGCCATCCGATAGAGGCCGCTACGGATTCTTGATCAGGTCAAGCACGTGCGCCTCTTGCGTCAACTCCATGACCAGCCCGTAGCTGACCTTGTCGAAGGTGCGAAATACCATCAACACGCCGGCGCGGCGTTGCGGCAGCTTGACGTCGTCGCCGCTGTAGGGATCTTCAACGAGGCGGCCGATCTGGTAGATCGCGAGCACGGTCCCCGGTTCCATGCCGTCCCGCACGCCGCGGTCGAGGGCGACGACGTCGTACTGACCGACTTGCGACATGCCGTCCAGCACCGAAATGATCTGCCCCTGAACCACTTGTGTCGGTGCGTGCGGATAGAAATTCACCGGCAGTTCGGCGTCGTTGTAGGGCAGCAGGCGGTCGCCGGCCTGGATGCCGCGTTCGCTGGCGGTCAGCTCCATGGTGGCCGGATCGCCGGACTTGACGATCTGCCCGGTGCCGAGAAACACCGCCTGGTAACCGAGCAGGGCGCCGGTCTGCGGATTGACCAGCGGCTCACCCTTGCGCACCAGCATCCATTTGACCCCGTCGCCGGGTTCAATGCCGCGTACATAGACGCGCTGATGCGTGCCGGCCAGCAGGCGGTTATCGGCGGTGGTCAGCACATATGGTGCCTGTTCCAGTTCTTCTTCGGTCACCACCGGCGCACGGGCGAGAAACGGCCGGATCATCGAGATCGGAATGGTCGGAATCGCTTCTTCGATCGGGGTGCTGCGCACTTTCGGGTGCAGATGCACAACCGGCAGCCCGGTGTCGGCGCCTGCCAGCGTCAGCTGCGGCTTGCCGTTGACCCAGCGCAGCTCGATCACGTCGCCGGGATAAATCAGGTGCGGGTTGCGGATTTGCGGGTTGACGTACCAGATATCCGGCCACAACCACGGGCTCTTCAGGAAGTGCTTGGCGATATCCCACAGTGTGTCGCCCTTCTTGACGACGTACCGGGTGGGATGAACGCGCTTCAGTTCGGGTTCGGGCTTGGGCGCCGGCGCCGGAGGGGGCGCTTTGACCGGAGCGGGCGCCGGCGGGATTACCGGCGCGGGATTGGAGGCGCAGGCCGCGAGTAACACCACGGCAGCCGCCAGCGGCATCCGCGAAACAATTCGGGTTGCAGGCGTCATGGCCTCGTCTCCTCCCTTCTCGTGTGGACTTTTTAAGCTTCTACTGGTGACTGCGCCCATTATAGCGATACGGCCGGCCGCACCCGGCCGTAAGGCCATTAAAAGGAACCGGCGGTCGGACGGATTGTCTTACAGAGAAGTTAAATTGGCTGATTGCAGCCTGCTTTTAGTATCATAACCCTATGGCAAAGCTCGAAATTCTGCAATATCCCGACCCGCGGCTGCGCCGCCGCGCCGAGCCGGTCGCGGCGGAGGCGATTGACGACGATCTGCGCGCGTTCATCGACGACATGCTCGAGACGATGTACGCCGCTCCGGGGATCGGCCTCGCGGCGACGCAGGTGAACGTAACGCAGCGCGTCATCGTGATCGACGTGTCGGAAAACGCGGACAGCCCGCAGGCGCTGATCAACCCGGAAATCCTGGAGCTCGGCGGCGAAATCGAACGCAGCCAGGAAGGCTGCCTGTCGGTGCCCGGCGTGTTCGAGGAAGTCTCGCGCCACACCTGGGCGCGGGTGCGCGCGCTCGACCCGCACGGCCAGCCGCTGGAATTCGAGGCGGAAGGCCTGCTGGCGATTTGCGTGCAGCACGAAATCGATCATCTGGACGGCAAGCTGTTCGTCGATTACCTGTCGGAGTTGAAGCGTAAGCGGCTGCGCAAGCGCATCGAAAAGGAGCAGCGCCAGGAAGCGCGCGCTCAACCATCCGCGGCCGCACGGCGCGCACCAATATAAAAGTCGTTTCAGCTATGCCACGCGCCCTGCGGGTCGTCTTCGCCGGCACGCCTGCTTTCGCCGTACCCGCCCTCGACGCGCTGCTCGGCTCCGCTCACTCGGTCGTTGCCGTCTACACGCAGCCCGATCGGCCCGCCGGCCGCGGGCGGCGCCTCACTGCCTCGCCGGTCAAGCAGCGCGCGCTGGACGCCGGCGTGCCGGTGCGCCAGCCATTTCACCTGAAAGACGAAGCCGAACAGGCAGCGCTGCGGGAGCTGGCGCCGGACGTGATGGTTGTCGTCGCTTATGGCCTGATTCTGCCGCGGCCCGTCCTGGCGCTCCCCGCGCTGGGCTGCGTCAACATCCACGCTTCGCTGCTGCCGCGATGGCGCGGGGCCGCACCCATCCAGCGTGCCATTCTCGCCGGCGACCGCGAAACCGGCGTCTCGATCATGCAGATGGAGGCCGGTCTCGATACCGGCCCGGTGCTCGCCCAGGCCATGACGCCGATTGCACCGGACGATACGGCCGCTACGCTGCACGACCGGCTTGCCGCGCTGGGGGCCCACGCGCTGCTCCCGGCGCTGGAGGCGCTTGCCGTCGGGAACGCGCAGCCGCAACCGCAATCCGGCGACGGCGTGACTTACGCCGCCAAGCTGGAGAAGGTCGAGGCGCGGCTTGACTGGTCCCGGCCCGCTCTCGCGCTCGACCGGCAGGTGCGGGCGCTGCAGCCGTGGCCGGTGGCCGAAACGCGGCTCGAGGGCGTGCAGCTGCGCGTGTGGGACGCCGAAGCGCTGCCGGGAGAGTCTGCCGATGCCCCGCCGGGAACGGTCGTGGCAACGGGCCGCGACGGCATCGACATCGCGACAGGCGAGGGGCGCCTGCGGATCCGCGCGTTGCAACGCGCCGGGGGCAAGCGGACGGATGCCGCCGCGTTCGCCCGCGGCACGGTGTTGTCCGGCAAGGTTCTGGGCTGATGGCCGTCGCCATAGTCACTGCGGCCGTCGATGAAGCCGGTTAACGTTCGCCAGCTCGCGGCCGAGGCGGTCGCGGCGGTCATCGCCGGCGGCGCGTCACTCGACGAAGCGCTGGCCGCTGTGCTGCCGCGACTGCCGTCGATGACGGACGCCGGTCTGCTGAAAGAACTCTGCTTCGGCGCGCTGCGCTGGCGATTCCGCCTGCAGGCGCCGCTCGACACGCTGCTCAAGCGCCCGTTCAAGGCACGCGACGCCGACATCCACGCATTGCTGCTGATAGGTCTATACCAGCTCGTATACATGCGGGTGCCGGACCATGCGGCGGTCGCCGAAACAGTGGCCGCCACTGGCGGCCTCGGCAAGAGTTGGGCGCGGGGACTGGTAAACGCGACGCTGCGCAATTTTTTGCGTCGCCAGGAGGCGCTGCTGGCCGCCGCCGACAGCACACCGTCCGGCCGGCATGCCCACCCAACCTGGCTGATCGGAAGGCTGCGGGCCGACTGGCCGGAGGATTGGGAGGCAATGCTCGCCGCCAACAACGCCCGCCCGCCGATGACGCTGCGCGTCAACCGCCGTAGAGCGACCCTTGAGGACGTTCAGGCCAGACTGACGGCAGCCAGTATTGAAAGCCGGCCGCACACGCTGGCCGCCGACGCGCTGACGCTCGCCACGCCGGTCGACGTCGACCGGCTGCCGGGATTTGCAGCCGGCGAATTGTCGGTCCAGGATGCCGGCGCGCAGCTTGCGGCCGATGCGCTCGCCGGCGGCCCCAACCTGCGGGTGCTCGATGCCTGCGCCGCCCCGGGCGGCAAGACCGGCCATATCCTCGAGCGCTGCCCCGGTCTCGCCGAATGCGTGGCGCTCGATGTGTCCGCGAGCCGCCTTGAGCGAGTACGCGATAATCTCGACCGGCTCGGCCTGCAAGCGACAGTGCTGCAGGGCGACGCCCGCCGGCCGGACGACTGGTGGGATGGCCGGCCCTTCGACCGGATTCTCCTCGACGCACCCTGCTCGGGCAGCGGCGTGATCCGCCGGCACCCGGACATCAAAAGCCTGCGCCGGGCCACCGACATCGAGCGGCTGGCAGCGGTCCAGGCGCAATTGCTGGACGCACTCTGGCCCCTGCTGGCCTCCAGCGGTAAGCTGGTGTACGCGACGTGCTCGGTGCTGCGCGCCGAGAACGAAGTCCAGATCGCGAAATTTCTGGCTCGCGAAGCCGGCGCGCGCGCCGTGGCCTTGCCGGCGACTCCGTTCGACGCCGGCAGCCGCGCGGCCGGTGCGGGCCGCCAGATATTGCCGGGCGACAACGGCATGGACGGCTTTTACTATGCGTGCCTGGAAAAGACGGTAGATGACCAATAGCATTAGATGGGCGCGGATGGGGGCCGTGATGCTGGTGCTGGCGATGCTGGCGCCGCTGCCGGTGCGCGCGCAGGACGGCGGCCGCTTCGCGATTCGCAGCGCCTACAGCGTGCTGCGCCACGGCGTGTATTACCTCAACGCCAACATGGCGCTGATGCTGAATCAGCAGGCGGCCGACGCGCTCGACAGCGGCGTGCCGCTGGTGCTGAAAATCCAGATCGAGCTCAGCCGCCGCCGCTCCATGCTGTGGGACCCGACGGTGGCGACCCTGACGCAGTCTTACCGGATCACCTACCACGCGCTGAGCCGGCGCTACATCGTCCGCAGCCTGAACAGCGGACGGCAGGTCAGCTACCGCAGCTGGCAGGTCGCGCTCGAGCACCTCGGCGACATCAGCGGCGTGCCGATCATCGACGCGAGCCTGCTGGAACCGGACGAGCATTACGACATCCATATCCGGGCGCTGCTGAACGTCAAGATCATTCCAACCGGTTTCGGCTTATTGACGTCCCTGTTCTACGGCGCCGACCAGTCGAGTGACTGGTATCAGTGGCCACTGCGATGATCAGGCGGCTCAGTCCCACCAAGATACTGATGTCGATCGCGGCCGTGCTGCTGCTGGCGGGCCTGTACCTGCTCGCGCGCACGTCGCAAAACTCCGCCGCGTTTGACCGCCTGCACGTCTGGCTGCTGCTTTTTAATGCCGCCGCGGCGCTGGTGCTGCTGATCCTGATCGCGGCCCACCTGGTCAAGCTGGTGCTCCAGTACCGGCGGCACGCGCCGGGTTCACGGCTGACCGCGCGCCTGGTCGGCATGTTCGTCGCGCTGGCGCTGCTGCCGGTGGCGCTGGTGTATTACTTCTCGGTGCAGTTTCTCGACAGCGGTATCGACAGCTGGTTCGACGTGCGCGTCGAACAGGCGCTCGACGATGCCATCACGCTGTCGCGCCGGACGCTCGATGTCCGCACGCAGGAACTGCTGGCGCGCACCCAGAGCATGGCCGAGCAGCTGTCGTCGTCGCCCGTCACCCAGCTCGCCACGACGATCGAGACGCTGCGCCAGCAAAGCGGCGCGTCGGAGCTGACGCTGTTCGGCCGCAACGGCCGCATTCTGGCCACCAGCACGAACCAGCCGACGCTGGTTGTGCCGAGCCCGCCGGGCGACGAGGCGATGCTGCAACTGCGCCGCGGGCTCCCGTACGTCAGCCTCGATCCCATCGGCGATCTCGGGCTGCATATTCGGGCGGTCGCGCTGCTGCCGAGCTACATGCCGGGCGTGCCGCAGCGATACCTGCAGGCGCTGTTTCCGGTCGCCGGCCGCCAGGGCAGCCTGGCGCAAAGCGTGCAGGCCGCCTACACCCGCTATCGCGAGCTGACCTATTTGCGCAAGCCGCTCAAATACAGCCTGATCCTGACGCTGTCGCTGGTGCTGCTGCTCGGTCTTCTGGCGGCGGTCTGGGGCGCGTTCTACGCCGCGCGGCGGCTGGTTGCGCCGATTCAGAACCTCGCCGAAGGCACCCGCGCGGTCGCGCGCGGCGACTTCACCCGGCGGCTACCCATGCCGGCTCGCGACGAAGTCGGCTTCCTGGTGTCGTCGTTCAACGAGATGACTACGCGCCTGGGCGAGGCACGCGAAGTGGCGCGGCGCAGCCAGCAGCAGGTGGAAAGCGAGCGCGCCTATCTCGAAGCCGTGCTGGCGCGGCTGTCGTCGGGTGTCATCGCGCTCGATTCGGACTTGCGGCTGCGCACGGCCAATTCCGCGGCAAGCGACATTCTCGGCCTCGATCTCGGCCGCTACCTCGACAAGCCGTTTGCCGATGCGCTGGAGGACCCGTTCGTCGCCCAGTTCCTGGACCTGTTCAAGCGTCACGCCGAGGCGGGCGATCGCCACTGGCGCGAAGAAATCGCGATTAGCGGCGCGACCGGCCGCCGCATTCTCACTTGCAGTTGCACGAGTCTGCCGAACGTCCGCGACAACGCCGCCGGCTACGTGGTGGTGTTCGACGACCTGACGACGCTGATCCAGGCGCAGCGGGACGCTGCCTGGGGCGAGGTCGCGCGCCGCCTGGCGCACGAAATCAAGAACCCGCTGACGCCGATCCAGCTTGCGGCCGAGCGGCTGAGCCAGCGCTACCTCGAACGTTTTTCCGGCAAGGACGCCGAGGTGTTCGAGCGCGCAACCTACACGATCGTGCAGCAAGTCGACAACATGAAGTCGATGGTGAACGCGTTCAGCGAATACGCGCGCACGCCGAAGCTGGAATTGCAGCCGGTCGACATTAACCGGCTGATCACCGAAATCACCGAGCTGTATCGCGGCAACGACCAGCCGTTCGACCTCAAGCTCGAACTCGATCCGACGCTGCCGGCGATGAACGTCGACAGCGGCCGCATCGGCCAGATCCTGCACAACCTGATTCGCAATGCCGGCGAAGCGCTGGAAGGCCAGGGCGACGCGCGGGTCGTCATCAGCACCCGGCGGCTGCGCGGCACCACCAGCGAGAACGCCGAAATTGCCGTCGCCGACAATGGTCCGGGGGTCGACGCGGCCATGCTCGAGCATGTGTTCGAGCCGTACGTCACCAGCAAGCCCAAGGGCACCGGCCTGGGCCTCGCAATTGTCAAGAAACTGGTCGAAGAACATGGCGGCACGATTCGCGCCGAAAACCAGGCCGACGGCGGCGCGTGCGTGCGCGTGCTGCTACCGATCAACGAGCGCGCGCTGGTGCGCTCGTTGCTGCGGGTGGCGCGTCGCCAGAAACCAGCAGAGACGGGGGGAGCATGAGCGGAGAACGCATACTGGTCGTCGATGACGAAGCCGACATTCGGGCGATGGTGCGCGAAATACTCGACGACGAAGGCTACGAAGTCGATGTCGCCGCCAACGCCAGCGAAGCGCGCACGGCGCGCCAGGCGCATTCACCGGACCTGGTGCTGCTGGACATCTGGATGCCGGATACCGACGGCATCACGCTGTTGCGCGAGTGGTCCGAGGCCGGCGATCTCGACGCGCCGGTGGTCATGTTGTCCGGCCACGGCACGGTCGATACCGCGATAGAGGCAACGCGCCTCGGCGCGGCGGACTTTCTCGAAAAGCCGCTGTCGCTCGCCAAGCTGCTCGACACGATCGAGCAGGCGCTGACGCAGCATAGCGCCGCGAACAAGGCCGGGCGCCACGCGCTGATTCCGGAGCGGCTTGAGCCGCTCGGCAAAAGTCCCGTGGTGGAAAATTTTCGCGAGCAGCTTCAGCGTGCCGCGCAGCACGATGCCCCGGTGCTGCTGGCCGGCGAGCCCGGCACCGGGCGCGGCAGCTCGGCGCGCTACCTGCACGCCATCAGCACCCGCGCGGCCGAGCCGTTTATCGATGTCGTGCCCGCCGCGCTCGGCGCCAATCCGGTGGCGGCGCTGCTGGGCGAAAGAGACGACGGCGAAGTGAAGGCCGGGCTGATCGCCCGGGCACGCGCCGGTGTGCTGTTCATCGACGAACTGCGCGACCTCGACGACGACACGCAGAGCCTGCTGGCGGGCGTGCTCGAAAGCGGCCGTTACCGGCCGGTGGGCGCCGAGCGCGAGGAACGCCTGACGTGCCGCATCATCGCCTCGACCCGCCCCGGCTTCCGGGAAGCGGCCGAGGCGGGACGCTTGCGTCGCGACCTCATCGACGCGGTCGGCGCGCTGACGATCCAGGCGCCGGCGCTGCGCCAGTATCACGAAGACGTGCCGGAACTGCTGCGCTATTACGTCGATCTGCTCGTCGATCAGGAGGACCTGCGCTTCCGCCGGGTCAGCTTCGCCGCTCAAAACCGGCTGCGCAACTATCCGTGGCCGGGCAACCTGCGGGAATTGCGCAACCTGGTACGCCAGTTCCTGACGCTCGGCGGCAGCGGTGAAGTCAGCTTGAGCGAAGTTGAAGAGGCGCTGGCCGCGACGGTCGACGATGAGCAGCCGCTGGTCAAGCAGGACCTGTTGAGCCTGCCGCTGCGCGAAGCGCGCGAGCACTTCGAGCGCGCCTACTTGGAGCAACAGTTGAAGTTATCCGGCGGACGGGTCGGTAAACTTGCCGAGCGGGTCGGCATGGAGCGGACGCATCTATACCGCAAGCTGCGGTCGCTAGGCATCGAACTGCATTCCAGCGACGACTAAGAATCCCGTCTAACTCCCCCTTCCTCGCTACGCGAGCAAAGGGGAGAACAGGAGCTTGCCCTTCTTGCACTCCCCTTTGCGGCCGCAGGCCGGAAGGGGGAGCTGGAGGGGGATCTCTTGTCTATTTGTCCACTTCGATCAACAAAGGCTCGATCTGATGCGCCGCCAAGGTCTTGCGTGTCTTGTTGAGCTGCGCGAGATCGCTGATCGGCCCGATGCGCACGCGGTTCCAGGTCTCGCCATTGGCGATTTTCACCTGCTGGATATGCGCCTCAAGCCCCAGCAATGCCAGCCTGGCTTCCATCGCGTCGGCATCGTGATAGTCGCGGAATGACGCCACCTGGAGCACGTAGGCTCCCGGCGTCTCGACCGGCTCCTTGCCGGTGTCGCTTTGCACCGACTTGTCCTGCTTCGGAATCACCACCTGGAACTTCGGCAGCATCTTGTAGAAGTCGAAGCGCGGCTCCGAAGGTTCCGGGTCCGGTTTCGCGGCGGCCTTTTCCTCGGCCGGTTCGGTAGCGGTCGGGGCGGGCTCAGCCGGCGCAAACTGTTCGATGCGGTGCTGCGCAATCCCGAACAGCCGCGGCGCAATGAGGCCGATCGTGATGCCGACAAGCAGGATGCCGGCAATCCAGATCCAGCCGGGCAGATCCGATTTTTTCTTGTTTTTGGTGTTCCGCTTTGGCTTGGGACGGGGCGCGTTTTTATAGTCTCTCGTCATTACATCCGATCGGGCGCGGACACGCCCAGCAAGTCAAGGCCGTTCACGATCACCTGTTGCGCGGCGGAAATCAGCGCGAGGCGCGCATTGCGCAGCCCCGCGTCGTCTGTCAGGAACGTGTGCGCGTTGTAATAGGTATGGAACGCATTGGCCAGATCGCGCAGGTAGTGGGCAATCTGGTGCGGCGCGCAATCCCTCGCCGCCAACTCGACGACCTCCGGGTAACGCGACAGCGCCACCAGCAGCGCGTCTTCATGCGCTTCGGTCAGCTTGTCGAGATGCGAAAGTCCCGCCGCTTCGTCGTAGCGCCAGCCCTTCTCGTCGAGCTGCCGGAACACGCTGGCGATGCGCGCATGCGCGTACTGAATGTAGTAGACGGGGTTGTCGTTCGACTGCGACTTGGCGAGATCCAGATCGAAATCCAGGTGCTGCTCGTTGGCGCGCAGCACGAAGAAAAACCGGGTCGCGTCGCGCCCGACCTCGTCGATCAGGTCGCGCAGCGTCACGTAGCTGCCGGCGCGCTTGGAGATTTTCACTTCCGTGCCGCCGCGCGTCACCGTCACCATCTGGTGCAGCACATACTCGGGCCAGCCCTTCGGAATTCCGGCGTCCAGCGCCTGCAGGCCAGCCCGCACGCGCGCCAGCGAACCATGGTGGTCGGCGCCGAGTTCCGTGATTGCGCGGCCATAGCCGCGTTCCCACTTCGTCAGGTGATACGCGACGTCCGGCAGAAAATAGGTGTAGCTGCCGTCGGACTTGCGCATTACGCGGTCCTTGTCGTCGCCGAAATCGGTGGTCTTGAGCCACAGCGCGCCGTCGCGTTCATACGTGTGGCCATGCTCGACCAGCCGCGCGACGGTTTCATCGACCTTGCCGGCGGTGTACAGCGACGACTCGAGGAAATAGACGTCAAAGTTGATGCCGAATGCGTGCAGGTCCTGATCCTGCTCGCGGCGCAGCCAGGCCACTGCGAACTCGCGGATCGCGTCCAGGTCGTCCGGGTCGCCGTTGGCCGTGACCTCGCGGTCGTCGGCGTGGACGCTTTCACCGGCCAGGTAGGCCTGCGCGACATCTTTAATGTAATCGCCGCGATAGCCGTCGTTGGGCCAGCCGGACTCGTCGGGTTCGACGCCGCGGCAGCGCGCCTGCACCGACAGCGCCAGGTTGGCGATCTGCGCGCCGGCGTCGTTGTAGTAAAACTCGCGGGCCACATCCCAGCCGGTGGCCTCAAGCATCCGCGCGATGCAGTCGCCGAGAGCCGCCGCGCGGCCGTGGCCGACATGCAGCGGCCCTGTCGGGTTCGCCGACACGAACTCGACGCCGGCCCGCTTGCCATCACCCGAGTCGTTGCGCCCGTACGCCGAGCCGGCGTCGAGCACGCTTTTGATCTCGAGGTGATACGCGGCCGGTGCCAGGAAGAAATTGATAAAACCGGGTCCGGCCACCTCGACCCGCGTGACATAGTCATTCGCTGGCAGCTTCTCGACAATGCGCTCGGCCAGATCGCGCGGCTTCATGCGCGCCAGCTTCGCCAGCGCGAGCGCCGCGTTGGTAGCAAAGTCGCCGTGGGCGCGGTCGCGAGTCCGCTCGACAATGGCATCGACCCGCGAAAAATCGCCATCCAGATCGCGCGCGAGCGCATCGATCGCGGCGGAGACAAGTTGTTCTATTTGAGCGCGCATAGTGGCCTTGCTAGGTGATATTGCCCTGTTCAGAACGCCTATGCGCTTCAAGCACAAGGCGCGCGACCGCGGCATAGCCGTAGCTCTGGCAAGGGAGCGTAACGCAGTGGTTGGAGGGCATAGGCGTTCCCATTATATATTCGTGACTTTCGTGGGCGAGGCTGCCCGCGCCCGTGGACCGCGTTGCACCGCTTGGCAATGGGACGGCCATTACTGGCGCGGTGCGCCTTGCCACGAACGCGGGCAGTCTCGCTGAACAGGGCAATATCACCTAGCAAGGCCACGTAGGTCGGTTGGTCTGAAGTGGTCGGCAAGTTTAACGTGCCATGCGACGCGCGAGAAGAGCCCTGCAATTACTCGCGGCTCGGCAGGCGGTCGCCGTCCATCGTCAATTGTTCAAAACATCTCCAGCGGGTCGACATCGATCGACCAGCGGACGCGGCGCGCATCCTTGAGCAGCTCTATTTCCGGCAGCAGGGCGGCGAGCAGGTTTTGCAGGTTGCCGCGGCTGTCGGCCTGTAACAGTAACTGAAAGCGGTAGCGGCCCTGGCGGCGGAGCATGGGCGCCGGAGCCGGGCCGAGGATTTCGAGGCCGCCTTGTTTTTGTTGTTCGGCCATCGCTCGCACCTCGTCCAGAAAATCCTGCGGCGCCTCCGGCTTTGCGGCCTCGGCGCGGATCAGCGCCAGGTGGGTGAACGGCGGCAGGGCGGCCGCGTGGCGCTCCGATAATGCCGCCTCGGCGAAGGAGCCGTAGTCGCCGCCGGCGATCTGCGCGAGCAGCGGGTGTTCGGGGTGATGGGTCTGGATGATGACTTCGCCCGGCTTCTCGGCACGGCCGGCGCGGCCCGACACCTGCACGATGAGCTGCGCCATTCGCTCGGCGGCGCGAAAGTCGACGCCGTACAGACCCTGGTCCGCGTCGATGATGCCTACCAGTGTCAGGTTGGGGAAGTCGTGACCCTTGGCGACCATCTGGGTGCCGATCAGGATGTGGCCGCGGCCGCTTCTGACATCGTCCAGCAGGTTTTCCATCGCGCCCTTGCGGCGCGTACTGTCGCGGTCGATGCGGACGATGCCGGCGCTCGGGAAGCGCTCTCGCAGCGTGTCTTCCAGGCGCTCGGTACCCTGGCCGAGCGGCGCCAGCTCCGGGCTGCCGCAGTGCTCGCACTGGTTCGGAGCGGGCCGTTCCGCACCGCAGTGATGGCAGATCAGCCGGCCGCGCCGGCGGTGGACCGTCATGCGCGCGTCACAGCGGCGGCATTCGGCAATCGCGCCGCAATCGTGGCAGCGCAGCACCGGCGCGAAACCGCGGCGGTTCAGAAACAGCAGCGTTTGGCCGCCGGCTTCCAGGTGGGTCGCGACCGCTGCCAGCAGCCGTGCCGACAGGCCGCCCTGCACCGGCTGGCTGCGCACGTCGACAATGCGAAATGGCGGATGTGCGGCCGCATTGGTGCGCTCCGGCAGGCGCAGGCGCTGGTAGCGGCCGCGGTTGACGTTGTGCAGCGATTCCAGCGACGGCGTCGCGGAACCGAGAATCACCGGGATGTCGAGGCGCTGCGCGCGCACCATCGCCAGATCGCGCGCCGAGTAGCGAAAACCGTCCTGCTGCTTGTACGACGCGTCGTGTTCTTCGTCGCATACGATCAGGCCGGGCCGGGCAAGCGGCAGGAAAATGGCCGACCGGGTGCCGATGATGACGCCGGCGTCGCCGTCGCGGGCCGCGCGCCAGACCCGTTCGCGTTCGCCGTCGGCCAGGCCGGAGTGATAGGCGGAAACGGATGTGCCCAGGCGGCGCTCGAAGCGCTCGACGAGCTGCGGGCCGAGGGCGATTTCGGGCGCCAGCACCAGCGCCTGCTTGCCGGCGGCGAGCACGTCGGCGACCGCCGCCAGGTAGACCTCGGTTTTGCCGCTGCCGGTGACCCCGTCCAGCAGGAATGCGCTGAACGAATCGGCTTTTGCCCGCAGCGCTTCGACTGCTTCGTTCTGCGCGGCCGTCAGCGGCGGCCCCGGTTCCGGCTCCCGCCGTATCGGCGCTGCTGGCGCCAACTCGACCGACTCGACCCAGTCGCGCTCGAGCAGGCGCTTCAGCGGTGCGCGCCAGCCTTCGCCGGTGGCGGCCAGGTCGGCTGCCGACGCGCCGGCCGGATGCGCGGCCATCAGCTGCAGCAACTCAGCCTGGCGCCGGGCGCGCGGGTCCGGCGAGGCAACGCGCCCTTCAGGTGTCAGGCGCCAGCCGCTCTCCGTGGAGCTGGCGCTGGCGCGACCTTCCCGCAGCGCTTTCGGCAACAATCCCGTCAGCGCGTCGCCGGGGGGGTGGCGGTAATACGTGGCCGCCCAGCGGGCGAAGCTCAGAAGTTCGGCCGGCACGACCGGCTCGCCATCCAGCACATCGCGCACGCGCCGCAGACGCGCCGCCGGCACGTCGGTGGCTGTCGCGAGATCGACCAGCAAGCCAACGACGTGGCGCCGCCCGAACGGCACCCGCACGCGCACTCCCGGCCGGGGAGCGGCTGCCGCTCCGATCGGCGCAAGGTAGTCGAAATAACGGTGCAGCGGCGACGGCACCGCCACCCGCCAGAATGTGGCCGCGCTCACGGGCTCAGGCGGCCGGTTCTTTATCCACAATATCTGTGGATAAGATTGTGGATGAATCGCTGCGGAAACGGCTCAAACCCGCGCCGACCGGCCGTCTGGCAGATTTGGTTAAAATTTGAACAGGCAATAAATGTAGTATATTCAATAACTTACGCGTAAGCGCTTGTTTTATGAGCGATTACGGGTATTTCCGGTGTACGAAAGGCCGGAGTGTGTGCATAAAAAGGTCATGCGGCCTTGACGCCATGGATCAGATCGGCTACCGCAGCCTGGGCATCGCCGTACAGCATTCGTGTGTTGTCCTTGTAAAACAGGGCGTTCTCAACCCCTGAAAAGCCGGCGCCGCGGCCGCGCTTGATGACGACCACGTTGTGCGCCTTGTCGGCGTCGAGAATCGGCATGCCGTAGATCGGGCTGTCCGGCGCACTGCGCGCGACCGGATTGACGACGTCGTTGGCGCCGATCACCAGCGCGACGTCGGCACCGGGGAATTCGGCGTTGATTTCGTCAAGATCGAAAATGCGGTCGTACGGCACCCCCGCCTCGGCCAGCAGCACGTTCATGTGGCCCGGCATGCGGCCCGCGACCGGGTGGATCGCAAATTTGACCTGCACGCCGCGGCCGTCGAGCAACTGGCTCAGTTCCTGGATCTTGTGCTGCGCCTGGGCGACCGCCATGCCGTAGCCGGGCACGATAATGACCTTGCTCGCGTACGCCAGCATCACGGCCGCATCGCTCGCCTCGATCGGCTTCAGCGCACCCTCGATTTCGCTGTCCTCGCTGCCACCGCCACCGGTATCGCCGAAGCCGCTGAACAGCACATTGGCGAGCGAGCGGTTCATCGCCTTTGCCATCAGTTGTGTCAGCAGCGTACCGGCCGCGCCGACCACGGTGCCGGCGACGATCATCGCCGCGTTGTTGAGCGCGAAGCCCTCGAACGCCACGGCGAGGCCGGTGAACGCGTTGTACAGCGAAATCACGACGGGCATATCGGCGCCGCCGATCGGCAGCGTCATCAGCACGCCGAACGCCAGCGCCAGTATAAAAAATCCCGCAATCAGCGCGGCGCTGTCCGGTGCCGCCACGCACCAGGCCGCGCCGGCCGCGATCGCAGCGGCGAACGTCAGCAGGTTGATGAACTGCTGCCCCGGGAAGCGCAACGCGCCGCGAATCAGCCCCTGCAGCTTGCCGAACGCGACCAGCGAGCCGCTGAACGACACCGCGCCGATCAGGCCGCCGAGCACCGCCAGCCCGGCGGTGGCGAGGTCGAACCCGCCGCCGGCAAACATCTCGTTGGCCGCGATCGCGGCCGCTGCGCCGCCGCCCATGCCGTTGTAGAGCGCGACCATTTGCGGCATTGCCGTCATCGGCACGCGCCGACCGCTGACCCAGGCCAGGCCGCCGCCGATGGCGATCGCGATCAGAATCAGGATGATGTTGTCGATCCGGAAGCCCGGCGCGAAGAACGTCACCACGATCGCCAGTGCCATGCCGAGGCCGGCCCAGACGATGCCGCCCCGGGCCTTCGCGGGCGAACTCATCGCCTTCAGGCCGAGGATGAACAGCAGCGCGGCAACGAAATAGCTGCCTTCTATAAAACCCGCCATCACTTCGCCTTCTCGTCGCGCTTGAACATGGCCAGCATCCGCTCGGTGGACACGTAGCCGCCGACGACGTTCGCCGCCGCGAGCATCGTGCCGACGAAGCCGATCGCCTGTTCAAGCGTGGTGTCGGCGTGGCCGAGCGTGACCATCGCGCCCACCAGTACAATGCCGTGAATGAAGTTCGAGCCCGACATCAGCGGCGTGTGCAGAATCACCGGCACGCGAGCGATGATCTCGTAGCCGGTGAACGCGGCCAGCATGAAGATGTAGAGGGCGACGATGTCGGTGATCATGGAGCGGGGCTCGGGGTTCGGGATTCGGGGTTCGGGGGAAGAGGGGAGCCGAAGATGACTTTGCCTGCGCGCGTCACGCAGCTCCTGGCGTAGATCTCATCTTCCCAGTCGATCTCGATATTGCCGTCCTTGACCATTGGCGTCAGGAAGTTCAGCAGGTTGCGGGCATACATCTCGCTGGCGTGCTCGGCGATGGCGCTCGCCGGGCGGCTGACGCCGATGACGCTAACCGCACCGGCATGCACTGTCTCGCCGGCTCGGGTGAGTTCGCAGTTGCCGCCGGCATCGGCCGCCAGGTCGACGATAACCGCGCCCGGCTTCATCGCTCCCACCATGTCGCCGGAAACAATCAACGGTGCGCGCTTGCCGGGGATCATCGCGGTGGTGATGACGGCATCGGCGGCGGCGACCTCGGCGGCCAGTGCGGCCTGCTGCGCGGCACGCTCGTCCTCGGTCAGTTCGCGTGCATAACCGCCGCTGCCTTCGGCGGCGACCCCGGCGGCGACGAACTTCGCGCCCAGCGATTCGACCTGCTCGCGGCTCGCCGCCCGCACGTCGTACGCCGACACGATTGCGCCCAGCCGCCGCGCCGTCGCAATGGCCTGCAAACCGGCGACGCCGGCGCCGATGACCAGCACCTTCGCCGGGCGGATGGTGCCGGCCGCGGTGGTCAGCATCGGGAAAAAGCGGGGCAGGTGGCTGGCGGCGACCAGTGCGCCGTAATAGCCGGCGGCGGCCGCCTGCGACGACAGCGCATCCATGCCTTGCGCCCGCGATATGCGCGGCACGAGTTCGAGCGCGAATGCAGTCAGCCCCGCCGAGGCGATCTGCTGCAGATAATCAGGGTTGGATTGCGGAGCAAGCAGGCCGATCAGAATGGCGCCGGCGCGGCAGTGCGCCAGGGCGGCTGCATCCGGCGTGCCAACTGACACAATGACATCGGCATCGGCATACCCGCCGCGGGCGTCGACCCACTGCACGTCGCCGAAGCTTTGATCCGGCAGTACATCGCCACCCAGTCCGGGCTCCAGCATCAACTCGAAGCCGAGCCCGGCAAATTTGCCGACCAGGGCGGGCGCCATGGCCGCGCGCCGTTCGCCGGGCGCCAGTTCTTTGGGTATAAAAAGTTTTGCCATCCGATATCCCCCGCGGCGACCGCCAGCATAATCAATCCGTCTCTCCGGCGCCACAGTGTTGCGTTTTGGCGAAAATTCTGGAATAAAAGGAGTCGCCGCGATTGCGATCCTGTTCGTAAACGGAGGCCGAATACGATGATGCTGAGCCAACAAGTGCTGCGAACCGATGCTGCGGGCATGCCGCTCGAGTGGATCGGTTACCAGGAGGCGGTAAGGCTTTACCACCTCGATCAGGTGGCCTATGCCTGCGGCAGCCTGTTGTATCGTCTGCACGGCGGCATCAAGGCGTCGACCGGCACGCGCAGCATCATCGAAGTCAATTCGATCGTCGCGACCTACGGCAACAATCATGCCCTGTCGCTGGCCCGCAAGGATTACATTCCGCCCGTCAACAATCACGCGCTGTTCCGGCGCGACGCGCATTTGTGCATGTACTGCGGCCAGACGTTCCTGGCGCGCGACTTGTCCCGCGACCATGTCACGCCGCTCAGCCAGGGCGGCCGCGATGCGTGGACCAACCTTGTTACCGCCTGCAAACGCTGCAACAACCACAAGGCCGGCCGAACGCCCGAGCAGGCCGGCATGCAACTGCTCGCGGTGCCGTTCAAGCCGACCCACGCCGAGTATATTTACCTGAAGGGCAAGCGCGTGCTCGCCGATCAGATGGAATTTCTGCGCGCGCATTTCCCGCGCAAGAGTCCGCTGCACGAGCGGTTGGGCCATCTCTGAGCGGGCATGCTCAGAGATGGCGGTCAGCGGTAAGTGGTCCGCGGTCAGGGCCGAAGAAGCACTCCGCTCACCGCTAACCACTCGCCTCTCACCATTCTGACCCCTTAACCTTTCACCCTGAACTCTTTATCCTTCCCGCATGCCCGATTGGCAACAAATAATCGCGTCCGCTATCGCCGACGCCAGCGGCGGCTTTCGTCTCACGCAAACCACGCCGGTCGGCGGTGGCGACATCAATGAAGCCTGGCGCTTTGACGGTGACGGCGCGAGCTGGTTCGTCAAGCTCAACAGCGCGTCTCACCTCGGCATGTTCACGGCCGAGCGTGATGCGCTCGACGAACTGGCACGCGCCGATGCGGTGCGCGTGCCGCGGCCGTTGTGTCTGGGGCAATCGGCGGATCGCGCCTACCTGGTGCTCGAATGGTTCGACCTGACCGCACCGACCGCCGCCTCCGAGGCCGAGCTCGGCCGCGCGCTCGCGCGCCAGCACCGCTCAACCGCAGAGCGCTTCGGCTGGCATCGCGACAACACCATCGGCAGCACGCCACAGGCGAATGGCTGGCTGGACAACTGGTCGGCGTTCTGGCGCGAGCGTCGCCTCGCGCCGCAGTTGGACCTCGCGGCCGCACAAGGGCATGCGGCGTTGCGCGAGCAGGCGGCGCCGTTGCTGGCGCAACTGGACGGCTTCTTCAGCGATTACCAGCTTCGCCCGTCATTGCTGCATGGCGACCTGTGGGGTGGCAACCGGGCGCGGCTCGCCGATGCGACGCCGGTCATTTTCGACCCGGCCACGTACTACGGCGACCGCGAAGCGGATATCGCGATGACCGAACTGTTCGGCCGCTTCGGTGACGGCTTCTATGACGCCTACAACCGTGAATGGCCGCTCGACGCCGGCTACGGCATTCGGCGCGACCTGTACAACCTCTACCACATTCTCAACCACCTGAACCTGTTCGGCGGCGGCTACGCGGCCAGCGC
>DASSNT010000035.1:0-14281 GCA_035701285.1 Gammaproteobacteria bacterium
CTTCACCCGTCTCATGGACGAGGGAGGAGCGATGCTGTGGGGCCGCGTCACCTACGAGATGATGGAGAGCTACTGGCCGGCGGTCGCTCGCGGCGACGAGGAGGCGCCGCCGGCGATGCGCGAGTGGGCGGTCAAGCTGGAGGCCAAGCCGAAGTACGTGGTGTCGTCGACGCGAACGAACTTCCCGTGGACCAACAGTCACCACATCGCCGGTGACTTGCGCACGAGCGTGCAGAAGCTCAAGGACGCGACCCCTGCCGGCGTGCTACTTGGTAGCGGCAAGCTCGCGACCGAGCTGGACCGGCTGGATCTGATCGACGAGTACAAGTTCCTCGTTCACCCCAGGATCGTCGGTCGCGGCCCGACCCTGTACCAGAGTGGGCTACCCAGCACGCGACGACTTGAGCTGGTCTCGGCGACGCCGCTCCGTAACGGCGCGGTCGCTATGTACTACCGGCGCGCGCGCAGCTAACAACGGGTTGCAGCGGACGGTCGCTACGTGGCCCGCCCCTGAACCCGAACGTTTGGCCTCGCGAATACATAGGAGAACGCCATGATAGAACCGACAATGCCCCAAATCGTTGCCCGTGATGAGTGGGAGCGGGCCCGTGCTGAACTGCTGGTCCGCGAGAAGGCGCACACGCGCGCCGGCGACGAACTGGCCGCCGCTCGGCGGCGCCTGCCGGTGACGCCGGTCGAGCCGGTCATGGTCGTGGGTGCAGACGGCCCCGTTCCTCTGCACGATGTGTTTGAAGGCCGGCGCATGTTGATCGTGTATCACTTCATGTGGAACAAGGGCGTGCCTCACCACCAGCAGTGTGAGGGCTGCACGCACAGCCAGGTGGCGATGAATTCCGCCGTCCTTGCCTATCTGGCCGAGCGCGACGTGAGCTACGCCGTCTTCAGCAGCGGTCCGTGGAACGAGATCGCGGTCTACCGGGATTTCATGGGCTGGACGACGCCGTGGTACTCGACCGCCGACTCCGGAGCCGTGCTGGCGACGCGAAATGGTGGTGACCTCCGCTGCTACCTGCGGGCTGGCGACCAGGTCCTCGAAACGTATGAAACGATGTGCCGAGGGATCGAGGCCATGCTGCCTACTTTGCAGTTACTCGACCTCACTCCCTACGGCCGGCAGGAGACGTGGGAGGACTCGCCCGCCGGCTGGCCCCAGGAGCAGGCTGGTTCATGGTGGCGGCGTGACGGTCGACCCGTTGCCCAGTGGACGCGTACGAACGCAGCGGTCAAATAGAATTGAATAGAAGCAAGTGGTGCGCTCGAATCCGTAGATAGCACGCGGCTCTTCGGGGCGGTCTAACGCAGGTTCCGCGTCGGGATTCGCTGCAAAATCGAGGTTGAGCAGGTCCCACATTTCCGTCGTAGGAGGTAAGTCACGATGGAATTTATATCTCCTCACCCGTTAACTGCCAATTGAGCGTCAAACGCCCGCTTGTAAGCGGGCCGCGCTTCGCCACGGGCGACATAGGCGGCCAGGTTCGGAAATTCATCCAGAATGCCGGACGCTCTCAACCTGAGCAGCACCGACACCATCATCAGGTCGCCCGAGGTGAACGCGCCATCGAGCCAGTCGGCATCGCCAAGGCGACGGGAAAGCTGGCCCAGCCGGTTACGGACGCGGTCCTCGACAAGAGGCATGCGCTCGGCAGCCCAGGGTTTGTCGCCCTCAAGGAGTCTGGCGGTTCCGAGTTCAAGTATCGGCGGCTCCACCGTGTTAAGGGCGGCGAACATCCACGTGATCGCGCGCGCCCGGGCATTCGCATCGTCTGGCAACAGGCCCGCATGATGCTCCGAGATATGGAACACGATCGCCCCCGTCTCGAACAAGCCGAGAGCGCCTTCTTCGTAGGTGGGGATCTGGCCGAACGGATGAAGCGCCATATGTGCGGGCTGCTTCATCGCGCTGAACGAAACAAGACGAACCTCGTACGGTTGTCCCACTTCCTCAAGCGCCCAGCGAACCCGCGTATCACGCGCCAGCCCCTGGCCACCATCGGGTGACCGCTCAAAGGCGGTAATGGTGGGTGTCATAGCTTTCTCCTGTTGCCGGTCGCCCTGCCTTCAAGATATAGACGAACGGCCGGACCGGCATTCGACAAACGGCCGGGAATTTTTCGACCGCTGCTGCGTTGACCTAGCGCGGACGGGTGAGCACGGCGTTGCTATAATGCCACTGCTCCACCTCATGGCTGCTCGGGCGGCGAAGCGGCAGTAGGCGCCCCATAAGTCCGGGAAAATCCGGCGTATTCTCGTTTTAAGCGGAGAGTTCTATGCCTGGATATTTCGCTGTCCTGACCCTTGTGATGATGCTTGGAATGGTTTTGGCCCGTGTCGCTATGATGAAACGAAAAGGGATCAAGGCCATGAAGTTCGGCGAACTTGATAAGAAGGACTTCTTGATTCCGCCCTTTGCTCTGTTCTATTTCTACCTTGTTTTTTCCGCCGTCTTTCACTGGCCTGCTGTCAGCACACAAGAATTCTTCGCTTCCGAGGTCATTGCCTGGATTGGCGTCGCGTTCTGCCTGACGGGGCTGTCGCTATTGTTGTGGAGCCTGATTTCATTCGGATCGAGCTTCCGGGTGGGAATCGACGCAGATCATCCCGACAAACTCGTTACGACCGGGATCTTTGCCTTTAGCCGCAACCCCATTTACGTGGCATTCGCCTTGATCCTGCTTGGTCAATTCCTGATCTTTTCCAACTGGATACTGCTACTCTACCTCGGCGCGGCTGTCTGGCTATTCCACCGCCAGGTCTTGCGCGAGGAGGCGTTTTCGAGAAAGCATTACGGGCAGGAGTATGCGGCGTATTGCCGACGAGTCCGAAGGTATGTCTGAGGTTGGAATGCGCCTCTTTCAGGTTGACGCCTTCGCCGATCGGGCGTTTGAGGGGAATCCGGCGGCCGTCTGTCCACTCGAGGCCTGGCTGGACAATGATCTTCTGCAGGCGATTGCGGAGGAAAACAACCTGTCGGAGACGGCCTTTTTTGTACCCTCGGCCGACGTCTTCGAGCTGCGCTGGTTTACGCCGGTTGAAGAAGTCGACCTGTGCGGCCACGCAACGCTGGCGAGCGCGCACGTACTCTTCTCGCACCTGGACTACGACCAGGCGGCGGTGCACTTCGACACCCGCAGTGGCCGCCTGACCGTCAGCCGTGAGGGCGCCGGCCTGATAATGGACTTCCCGGCGGCGATGCCGGAGCCGGTCGAGCCCCCTCCTCTTCTCGGCGAAGCGCTTGGCCGGCCGCCGCTGGCGGTACTGGCTGCTTCCGACTATGTTGCCGTGTATCGCTCGGAGGAGGACATCCGCGCGTTGACGCCCGATTTCGCCCGGCTCGCGACTCTGGACCGGCGCGGCGTAATCGCCACCGCCCCGGGCCGGGAGGTCGATTTCGTCAGCCGGTGTTTCTTCCCGTCGCTGCGCATCAACGAAGACCCGGTAACGGGCTCGGCGCATTGCGAGCTTGCGCCGTATTGGGCTCGGGAGCTTGGTCGGAATCGGCTGCAGGCGCGCCAGCTTTCGCGGCGCGGCGGCAGGATCGGCTGCGAGGTTCAGGGTGAGCGGGTTTATCTCAGCGGCCGCGCCGCCGACTACATGGTCGGCGAGATTGCCATCAGCCGCACGCCGCATAAGGTAAAATAGCCGGCTGCCCTTCCCTCCGCGGAGCACATCTTGGATCATCACGATCTTGAACGCCGGCTGACTTGGCTTGCCAGCGCCGGCGCACCCAAACTTACGCCCGGCCTTGAAGGTATCGAGAAAGAAAGCCTGCGCGTGACGCCTGACGGGCGAATCGCCAGAACGCCGCACCCGCGCGCACTTGGCTCCACGCTGACGCATCCGGCCATCACGACGGACTATTCGGAAGCGCTGCTGGAATTCATTACGCCACCGCAGGCGGGCGCCGCGGCAACGCTGGCCGCTTTGTGCGACATCCACAGCGTTGTCTACCGCGAGCTGGGCGACGAGCTATTGTGGGCAACCAGCATGCCGTGCGCGGTGGAAGGCGACGCCGGCATTCCGATCGCCGACTACGGCACGTCAAACATCGGCATGATGAAGCACGTTTACCGCCGCGGCCTCGGCTGGCGCTACGGCCGCGTGATGCAGACGATTTCCGGGGTGCACTTCAATTATTCGGTGCCGGTGGATTTCTGGCCGGCGTTCCAGGACCACGAAGAACGATCGGACGCACTGCAGGCCTTCACCGCCGATGCCTACTTCGGCCTGATCCGCAATTTCCAGCGCTACGGCTGGATCGTGCCCTACCTGTTCGGCGCATCGCCAGCCGTGTGCAAGTCGTTCCTGCAGGGCGCGCGCCACGATTTCGAGGAATTCGACGACTACACCTGGTTTGAACCGTATGCGACGTCGCTCCGCATGAGCGACATCGGCTACAAGAACAAGAGCCAGGCGCACCTGAATATCTGCTACAACAGCCTTGAGGACTACGTGGGCGGCCTGGGCCGCGCGATCTCGACGCCGGAACCGGACTACGAGCGCATCGGGCTGGTGGTGGACGGCGAGTACCGGCAGCTCAACACGAATATCCTGCAGATCGAAAACGAGTACTACAGTTTTATTCGGCCCAAGAACATCGCCGAATCCGGCGAAAAGCCGACGCTGGCGCTGAAGCGCCGCGGAGTGCGCTACATCGAGGTTCGCGCGCTGGACGTGAACGCGTTCGACCCGCTGGGGGTAAGCGTCGAGCAACTCGATTTTCTGGAAATGTTCCTTATTTTCTGCCTGCTGACCGACAGCCCGTTTACCAGTCAGCCGGAGCGTGAAGCCATCAACCGCAACCAGGCGCGGGTCACCCGGCGCGGTCGGCAGCCCGGGCTGCGGCTGGAGGACGGCGGTGGCTTTCGCACCTTGCAGGATTGGGGCCGGGAAATTCTCGATGCCATGGCGCCGATCGCCGACCTGCTCGACGGGCAGGCCGGCGGCAACACCTACCGGCAGGTTCTGGCAGATCAGCGGGCGGCGGTCGAGGACCCGGAGATCACGGCTTCGGCGCGCGTACTCGCGGAAATGACCGCCAACGAGGAGCCGTTTTTCAGCTTTGCGCTGCGCATGTCGAAGCAGCATCGGGACTATTTTCTGAAACGCGACGTTGCGCCGGAGCTACTGGCGCAATTTCGCCGGACGGCGGAACAGTCGCTGGCCGAACAGGCTAAAATTGAGGCCTCGGATTCGCTTTCGTTTGATGAGTTTTTGCGGCGCTACTTTGCGCAAAGATGACGGAGAATTTATGAAGAAGTACGGGATTCGTTTGACCATGCCTGAAGACGACCCGATGCGGGCCGAGCATTTGCTGGGGCCCGACTGGGTGTCTTACAAGTGGTTTCAGAGTGAGAAGCAGCGCGATGAGATGTTCGCGCAAATGCGCCGCGAGCATTTGTATTCGCGGCGCGGGGATATTCCGAGCATTGTGCCGGAGAAGGTTGAAGAAGAGACTTAGACAAGAAATCCCCCTCCCGCTCCCCCTTCGCCGCTGCGCGGCCAAAGGGGAGAGTAAGAGGGGGACAGTAAAAGAGGTCGTTCAGACTAGCGGGCGGCTTCCAGTGCCCGATCGTCTTGCAGGCCGCTGTCCGGCTGGTCCTTTTCCACCCGTTTTGCCAGCAGCATGTACATGCTGGGCACCACGAACAGCGTAAACAGCGTGCCGATCGACATGCCGGCCGCAATCACCAGGCCGATGTCGAAGCGGCTGACGGCACCCGGGCCGGAGGCGATCAGCAGCGGCACCACGCCCATCACCATCGCGGCGGTGGTCATCAGAATCGGCCGCAGTCGAATGCCGGCCGCCTGCTCGATCGCCTCGCGCTTGCTCAGGCCGGTGCGCTGCAACTGGTTGGCGAACTGCACGATCAGGATGCCATGCTTACTGATGAGACCGATCAGCGTGATCAGGCCGACCTCGGTGTAGATGTTAATGGTCGCAAAACCGAGGCTCAGGAATATCAGCGCGCCGGATATCGACATCGGCACGCTGATCAGCACGATGAACGGGTCGCGGAAGCTCTCGAACAGCGCGGCCAGCACCAGGAAGATGATGATGATCGCGAAGAAGAACGTCGTGACCAGCTCACCGCTTTCCTGGATGTACTGGCGCGACTGGCCCTTGTAATCCAGCGTGTAGCTGTTGGGCAGGATCTGCGCCGCCTGCTCCTGCATAAAGTCGATCGCCTGCCCGAGCGTCACGCCCGGCGCCGGCGCCGCCGAAATCGTCGCCGCGTTAAGCTGCTGGAAACGGTTCAGCGACTCCGGAATAACCGACTTTTTGAGCGTGGCGATCGTCGACAGCGGCACCACGCCGGCGTTCGGCGTGCTGATGTAATAATGCTCCAGCTGCTCCGGGTTCAGGCGCGCGTCGCGCTTGACCTGCGCGATCACGCGATAGCTTCGGCCCGACAACGCGAAGTAGTTGACGTAACCACCGCCCAGCATCGACGACAAGTCCGCACCCACGTCCGCCATCGTCAGGCCGAGGTCGGCGACCTTCTGCCGGTCGATCTCGATGTCCACCAGCGGCTTGTCGAACTTGAGGTCGGTATCGACGAACATGAACAGGCCGCTCTGCTGCGCGCTCCGCATCAGGCGCTGCACGGCCGGCAGCATCTTCTCGGGCGGCTGCGGCGACGCGACGACCACCTGCAGACCGAGGCCGCCACCGGCGCCCGGCAGCGACGGGGGCGCGAAGGCGACCGTCCGCAAACCGGCAATCGACTGCAGGCGTCCCTGTATCTCGTTCTTGACGGCTTCCTGGCTGCGATCGCGATGGCTCCACGACTTCATCACGAAACCGGCGAACGCGGTGTCGGTGCTACCCATGCCGTTGATTTCGAAGAAGTGGTCGCCTTCCGGAATGCTCTTGAAGATGTTGTT
Source organism: Gammaproteobacteria bacterium (assembly GCA_035701285.1). GTDB lineage: Bacteria > Pseudomonadota > Gammaproteobacteria > Natronospirales > DASSBR01 > DASSBR01. Next base: position 6,907 of record DASSNT010000035.1, read on the forward strand.
CATCTGATCCGTGTACAAGGTCAGATAATCGAGCGTAGCGGTCGGCGCCGTCTGCGCCTGCACCAGCACGAAACCGTGATCTTCAGTCGGCGCGAGTTCGGACGGCGTGGTCGCGAACAGGAAGTAGCAGCTCGCCAGCACCGCCGCCGCGAACACGCCCGCAACGGGCAGGTAGTTCAGCGCGCCGTGCAGCATCCGCTGGTACCGCTGTTGCAGCCACTCGAAGCGCTCGTCGAGAAAGTGTACGAAGCCCTGCTTGCCCGTGTGCGGCTTGAGGAACCTGGAACACATCATCGGCGACAGCGTCAGCGCGACGATGCCGGAGATCAACACGGCGCCCGCCACTGTAAACGCAAACTCACTGAACAGCGTGCCGGTCAGACCGGTGAGGAAGCCGATAGGCGCGTACACCGCGATCAGGGTAATCGACATCGCGATAACGGAAGTGCCGAGTTCGCGCGTGCCCATCAGTGCCGCCTTGACCGGCGGCACGCCTTCCTCGATATGCCGGTGGATGTTCTCGACCACGATAATCGCATCGTCCACCACCAGGCCGATGGCGAGCACCATTGCGAGCAACGTAAGCAGATTGATAGAGAACCCGAGCACGTACATGATGAAGAACGCGCCGATCAGCGACAGCGGCATCGCAATCACCGGAATGACGACCGACCGGAACGAGCCCAGAAACAGGAAAATCACGATAATGACGATGCCGAGCGCCTCGGCGATGGTGCTCGTCACCTCGTCGATCGAGTCGTTCATGTACTCAGTCGCGTCGTACACAAGCTCCGCGTTCAAACCCGGCGGCAGGTTCTTCTTGATTTGCGGGAACTGCGCGCGCACGTCGTTGATCACCGTCAGCGGATTCGCCGTCGGCACCACCTGAATGCCGACAAACGTGGCCGGATGGCCATCGAACACCACCTGCGTGTCGTAATTCTCCGCGCCCAGCGTGACGTTGGCGATGTCCTTCAGGCGCACCAGCGTGTCGCCGTTATTCTTGACCACCAGGTTGCGGAACTCGTCGACCGAATGAATGTCGGTGGACGCCGTCAGGTTCACCTTGATCATGCTGCCCTTGGTCTGGCCGACCGCGGACAGGTAGTTGTTGGCCATCAGGATGTTGCGCACTTCGGTGCCGGTCACATCGAAGGCGGCCATCTTCTTCGGATCCAGCCAGATCCGCATGGCGAACTCCCGCGCACCCAGCACGTCGGCCAACTGCACGCCGGGCACCGCCGACAGCGTCGGCACCACCACGCGCGTCAGGTAGTCGGTGACCTGGTTGTTGTCGAGCACATCGCTGTAGAAGGCCATGTACAGATAGGCCTGGCCGCGCTGCTCGGCGACTGCGATCTGCGGCTGCTGACTCTGCGGCGGCAGCTGGTTAATGACCGCGTTCACACGCGACGTGATCTGCGTCAGCGCCGCGTTCGGGTCGTAGTTGAGCTGCAAGTGCGCAACGATGCTGCTCATGCCCTGCACGCTGGTCGACTCGATGTAGTCGATGCCGTCCGCCTGCGCGATCGACTTTTCCAGCGGCGTGGTGATGAAGCCTTTGACCAGTGCCGCATCGGCGCCGAAATACGCTGTCGTGACCGTGACCTGCGCGCTCTCCGTCTTTGGATACTGGCGCACGTTGAGCATGCCCAGCGCACGCAGGCCGAGGATCAGAATCAGCAGGCTCACGACCATCGAGAGGACGGGCCGCTTGATGAATATGTCTGTGAAGTACATAGCGTCGTCTTAAGTATTAGGCACGTCGGGCGTCGGATCGTTGGGCGGCATAATCTTGTTGTTGATCGTCACCCGCGCGCCGTCGCGCAGCTTGATCTGCCCGGCGACCACGACCCGCTGGCCCGGCTTGACACCTTTGAGAATGGCGACCTGATCGCCACGGCTCGGGCCGGTGCGGACCACGTGCTGCTGCACCTCGAGCACCGGCTTGCCGTCGTCACTGACAATCGGCTTGCCCTGCTTGTCGGTCGCCTGCTGCACAACGTACACGTAGTCACCGTACGGGTTGTAGGCGACCGCGGTACGCGGCAGCGTCACGTATTTCGGCTGATCGGGCAGCAGCACATCGACATTGGCGAACATACCCGGACGCAGCCGGCCATCCTCATTCGGAATCGTGGCCTGAACTTTGAAGTTACGTGTCTCGCGGTTGACCTTCGGCTCGATGGCGTTCACCTGGCCGACGAACTTTGCATCGGGATAGGCATCGACGGTCACCACGACCTGCTGGCCGTTGTACACCTTGGCGACATCCTGCTGCGGCAACGAGAACTCGACGTACAGCGGGTTCAGCGACTGCAACGTCACGACCGTGGTGCCCGGCGCAACGTATTCGCCCAGGTCGACCTGGCGCACGCCCAGCTCGCCGGAGAACGGCGCGTTAATCGTCTTCTTGTCGATCATCGCCTTCTGCTGCGCCACTGCCGCCTCGGCGTTGGCAAGCTTGCTACGGTCTTCCTGCAATTGCGACGCGGATACCGCATGCTTCTTGATCAGCTTCTGGTCGCGCTCATAGTTGATCCGTGCAAGCTTGGCGGCCGCTTCCAGACCCTGCAGCGCCGCCTTGTCGGCCGCAATCCGCAGTTGCACCAGCAGATCGCCGGCCTTGACGTGATCGCCGGAATTGAAATCGATGTTGTCGACCAGACCGCCGATTTCGGTGGTCACGTCAACGCCCTGCACCGCGCGCAGACTGCCCACGGCGCTCAGGGTCGGCTGCCAGACACGCAGCTCCGCTTCCATCGCGGCGACTGTCTGGGCCGGCGGCTTCATGTTGGCGATAGCCTCCGCAATGAAGTGGCCTTTGAGAAAATGCCAGCCGATCACCCCGCCGAACAGGATGATGACGCCAGCCAGCATGATGGTCATGCGTTTGGCCATGTTTTATTGCTCCTCTGAATTCTGTAGCTGGACCGGATTATCTGGCTGCGCCGCGGGCGGCAAGGCGTCGCGGTTCCACCATCCGCCACCGAGCGCGTTAAACAGGCGCGCGGTATCCTGGTAGCGTTGCGCCAGCGCCTGCACGTAGCCGAGCTGCGACTGCTGGTATTGCTGGATCGCCGTCAGCACTGTCAAAAAACTGGCCGCGCCTGCCCTGTATTGCACCTGCGCGAGGTCGAGGCTTTTCTGTGCCGAGTCGAGCGCAATCTGCTGTGCCTTGAGGCTCGCGGCATCGGTTTCCAGCGCGCGCAGCACGTCGGCCACCTGGCCGAACGCCGTCAGCACCGTCTGCCGATAGTTGGCCAGCGCTTCCTTGTACGCAGCGACCGCGGCGCGTTTTTGCGCGTGCAGCGCACCACCATGGAACAGCGGCTGCAATAACGACACGCCGATATTCCAGATCGTGTTGCCGGCGTTGAAAAGGTCGCCGGCATCGGTCGCCTGGCTGCCGTATGAACCGCTCAGGCTGATGTGCGGGTACAGGTTGGCTGTCGCCACGCCGACGTTCGCGCTCGCCGCATGCAACGCGGCTTCGGCCGCGAGAATATCCGGCCGCCGGCGCACCAGTTGCGATGGCACTACGAGCGGCAAGGTCTGCGGCAGACTCAAATCTTCGAGGACCAGATCAACCGGATTCCAGTTGCCGGGGAACGTGCCGGTCAGAATCGCGAGCTGATGCTGCGCCTGCGCCAACTGCTGGCGCAGCGGCGCCAGCCGGGTGCGGCTCGCCGCCAGTTGCGCGCGCGCCTGCAGCACATCGGAGCGCGGCACGGCGCCGGCCTGCTCCTGATCCTCGACCAGGTTGAGCTGACGCTGTTCGGCCTCCAGAATCGCCTGGGTGGCATTGAACTGCGCCTTGAATGAAGCGGCGTTGATGGCCGTACCGACCACATTGCCCAGCAGCGTCAGGTAGGTAGCACGCAACTCATAGCTCTGAAAATCCACCTGCGCAGCCTGCGCTTCGATGCTGCGGCGCGTGCCACCGAACACATCGAGGTCGTAACTGGCATTCAGCGATGCGCCGTACAGGTTGAATATGGTGGCGCCGCCGAGTCCGCCGCCAAATTGCGCGCCGGAAAATTTCTGCCGGGTCGCGCTGACGCCGACATCGAGCTGCGGATACAGCCCGCCCTGCACAACGTCCAGGTTCGCCTGCGCCTGCTCGAGCCGCGCCTGCGCCGCCTGCAGCGACGGGTTCTGCGCCAGTGCGTTCTTGATCAGGCCGTTCAACTGCGTCGAATGAAACAGCCGCCACCAGTCGGCCTGTATCTGGTCACCGGTGACGAATCGCTGAGCCGCGCCGCCGTGACCGGGCGTGCTGACGGTCGAATCGAGAGGTTCGCTGGTATAGCTGTCAACCGACGGCGGCGCCGGGCGGTGAAAGTCCGGACCGACCGCGCAGCCTGCGACGGCACCGGCGGCGATCACAGCCACTGCCGCGGCCAACCACTGCCGCGCGCTGCCGGCTGCGTTTGTTGTTCTTCTCAATCGCTGCATGCTCGACTTTTCCTTCCAGATTTCTTGACTTTGCTCGCGCTGGCGGTGTCCGCCTCGGGTTTGGCAATGCCGTGCAGCAGCACCTCGACGACACCGTCGGCATAGGCGGCCGGATCGTCCGCAAAACCGGCGGTCGGCATGTGACGCATGACGTCGCGCCACTGGAAAAATGCCATGTTCGCGGACAACAGCAGGCCGGCAACGAAAGCCGGGTCGACATCGGCGCTGAATTCGCCGCGCGCCTGCCCTTCCTCGAACAGCGCCACGATTTTGCCGAAATCGGACCCGAACACCTCTTCCGCCAGCTTGCGGCCGCGGTGCTCGCTGTGCTCGGCCACCTCGCGCATGATCAGCCGGACGTGGGTCGGCCTGGCGCAGATTTCCTGCAGATGCTCGCGGGCGAAATGCCGCAAGCGTTCCAGGACGGAAACGTCCTGATCCCGGAGACGAGTCCAGGCGCTGCACTTGTCGTCGCACGCGTCGCGCAGGACGGCAAAGTACAGATCGTCCTTAGACCCGAAATGGTGATAAAGGTTCGCTTTGCTGACGCCCGCCTCTGCCGCGATCATGCTCATCGAAATGGCGTCGTAGCCGAGACGGGCGAAGAGTTCGCGGGCAGCGGCCAGAATGCCGCATTCGCCGGATTGCATTGCCGGAGACATTGAAATAATTCCGAAAAATCAGGCCGAACCGACCGTTCGGTCAGTGCATTATACAGAGGACGCGGAATAGTGCAACGGCGGGGAAGTCAGGAGAAAAATGCCGTCCGCGCTTCGCTAAGCTCGGCACGGACGGCATATCAGGAAGCGGTCAGCGGCCGGCGCCAATCCATTGGTCAAAGAAGACGAGCAACTTCGTGGCGACTTCGCGCTGGTTGCTCACCTTGAGAAACCCGTGGCCCTCGTGCGCCTTGTAGAGGTACTCGTACTTTTTGCCTGCGTCGTCGAGCCGCTTTTTCAATTTATTGACCTGCTCAGTCGGCGTAACGTGGTCGGCGCCACCCTGGATCAAGAAGATGCCGCCCGTCAACCGCTCGACGTGGTTCACCGGAGACTGATCGGCGCGATCGGCATGGTCGACCCCCAGCACGTCGCGGCCATATCGAAAGGCAGACGCGTTGGCGTCATCGAGGTTCTCGAGCATCATGTTCAGGTCGTACACGCCATCGTAGCCGACAGTACACTGGTACAAATCCGGCTCGATCTCCGCGCTTCTGATCGCGGCGTAAGCGCCATAGCTGGCGCCGAAGATGCAAACCCGTTCCGCGTCGGCGTAGCCCTGATCGATGGCCCACCGGGTACCATCGATGACGTCGTACTGCATCGTCGTTCCCCAATGGTTGAAGCCCGCCGACATATACGTCCAGCCGTAACCCATCGAGCCGCGATAGTTGATCTGCAGCACAGCGTATCCCCGGTTTGCCAGCAACTGCACGGTCGGATCGAAACCCCAACGGTCCCGGATACCGTGCGGACCACCGTGAACGAATACGATCATTGGCAAATCTTCCGGTGCCTTGCCGTTTGGCAGCGTCAGATAGCCGTGGATAAGCGCGCCATCGCGCGCCTTGAACTCGATCGGCCGCATCGACGCCATCCTGGCGGGATCAATATCCGGTTGACGTTGAAACAGCGGCTCCGCATGCATCGTCTGGACGTCTACCAGATAATACTGGCCCGGATTCCTGTCGCTGGAGACATCCACAACAGCACGCGAGCCGTCTTTCGACCAGCTCAGGATCTTCGGATATTGCCCGGGGAAACTTCCCGAAAATGCTGTCAGAACCTTGGCGACCGGTCCATCCGCTTTCAGCAACGAAAGCTTGGGCACACCGTACATCGTTTCGACCGCGACAATACGCTTGTGCTCCGGCCCCCAGATCAAGCCGTCGTGGAACAAGGTGCTGTCGATTCCAACCTTCGGATTGCTGTAGAGAACGGTACGTTTGCCGGTGCTCAGGTCGAGGCGGTAAAGACTGAGCGTCTGGGCGCCGTCGGAGCCGTAGTCGAGCAAATACATGCCTTGCCCGCCTGGGGCAAAATCGACGACTTCAGACGCCAGCAATGACGAAAAAGTCGCCGGAACGGGCTTCCAGGGCGAGTCGACACTGGTGCGGAAAACGGCCACATCCTCGCCGGTGCCTTCGTCAAAACCCATGGCAAATCGAATGTTGCCATCACGGTCCGCTTTCAGGGATCCGTTTTGCAACGGGCTGGTCATGATCCGGTGACCGTTCGCAGTTGTGCCTCTGCCCCATCTGGTTGCAGCCTCGTAGCTGGTGCTGCCTTCCGTGTTAATCAGGAACGCGCTGGGCGCCCAGTTCGCCGTCGCAATATTTCCCCGCGCCCACCAGGAGTGACTGACAGTAACCACATGTTCAGGGTCGTCCGGCAGTACGCGCAGAATTTCGAACCCCTTCATGTTCCCCGTCCACGGCCCCTGCAGCAGCCGCCGCTGCTTCTTTTCAATGTCGAGGCTGTAGATTTTCCCCGTCAACATTGGATGGCCGAACGCGCCAGCGTGCTTGACGCTGCCGAAAACAATGCGATCGTCGCTGACCCAGCGCACGTCCCAAAAGAGTTCCTGGCCACCGTTAAAAGAATACGTACTGCTGGTATACGTCATCGCGAACGTCTGCCGGATCGATTTGTCTTTCAGATCGTAAATGACCAGCCAGTTGCGCTCCGGAAATTTCGGGTCCCAGGTCACCACCGACAGGTAGCGGCCGCTGGGCGAAAGTTCAGGCTGTTCGTAAACGTTGTGCGTAAAGAAATGGCTGATCGGCACCTCATCGGCGCCTGCGGCAGCAGCAAAAGACAGGGCGATACCAGCGATCGCGCCCCGGAGCAGTCTCTTATAGCTCATTTTCCCCTCGCTAATAATATGGTTATCCGCGGCCCCACCGGCAGCACGCAAA
>DASSNT010000036.1:0-6968 GCA_035701285.1 Gammaproteobacteria bacterium
TGCTCGCATTGCTGCAAACGCACGATGTGGAGCACCTGGTCGACGTGCGCACGGTGCCGCGCTCGCGGCGCCACCCGCAATTCAATCGCGAAACGCTCGGCGCGGCACTCGGCCGCGCCGGCATCGGCTATTCGCACGAAAAGGCGCTCGGCGGGTTGCGCAAGACGCGCAGGGACTCGCCCAACACCGGCTGGCGCAATGCGAGCTTTCGCGGTTATGCCGATTACATGCAGACGGACGAGTTCGCCGCGGGGCTTGAACGCCTGCTGGTGCTCGCACAGCGCCAGCGGGTCGCGATCATGTGTGCCGAAGCAGTGCCCTGGCGTTGCCACCGGTCGATGATCGCCGACGCGCTGGTGGTTCGCGATTGCGTCGTCGAGCATATCCTCAGCGGCGACCGGCGCATGCCGCATGCGCTGACGGATTTCGCCGTGGTGGAGGGCAACCGCATTCTGTATCCGGCGGGGCGCAGCGGCCAGCTGTTCGCTTAGTGGTCTTGAAAGACCGCTAGTACAGTATCCGCGCCCGGATCGTGTGCTCGATGTTTTTCATCGCCGTCAGCACTGGATCTGAGTAGCCGGCGTCGATATCGGTGATGACGTAACCGATATTGTCGTTGGTCTTCAGATACTGGCCGACGATGTTGATGCCGTGGCCCGCCAGTACGTGATTGATTTCAGCCAGGATCCCCGGCACGTTGTGATGTACGTGAATCAGCCGGTGCGCATCCGCCTGCGCCGGCAGCTGAATATTCGGAAAGTTGACGCTGGCCATCGTGCCGCCGGTATTGACGTATTCCACCAGCTTGCCGGCAACGAACGCGCCGATATCCGCCTGCGCTTCCAGCGTGCTGCCGCCGATGTGCGGCGTCAGCACGACATTCGGTAACTTGCGCAGCACCGAACGGAATTCCTCTTCGTTGCTGTACGGCTCCTCCGGGAATACGTCGATGCCGGCGCCGCGAATCCGGCCGCTGTCGATCGCCTCGCGCAGCGCGTCGATCTCCACGACGTGGCCGCGGCTCAGGTTCAGGAAAATCGCGCCGGTTTTCATGTGCGCGAACTGGTCGCGGCCGAACAGGTGCCGGTTCTCCGGGCGGCCGTCCACGTGAACGCTGACAATGTCCGCGGCTTCGAGCAGCTCGTCGAGCGTTGCGCATTTCCTGGCGGTGCCGAGGCCGAGTTTCTCGGTCACGTCGAAATAGCAGACGTTCATGCCGAGCGCTTCGGCGAGCACCGACAACTGCATGCCGATGTTGCCGTAACCGACGATGCCGAGCGTCTTGCCGCGCACCTCGTAACTGCCGGCGGCAGACTTTTGCCATTGGCCGCCGTGCATCGCGCGCATCTTGTCCGGCAGGTTGCGCAGCAGCAGGACGATCTCCGCTATCGCCAGTTCGACCACGGAGCGGGTGTTGCTGAATGGCGCGTTGAACACCGCGATACCGCGGCGTGCGGCGGCATCAAGATCGATCTGGTTGGTGCCGATGCAAAACGCGCCGACGGCGAGCAACCGCTCGGCGTGGGCGAGTACGTCGGCTGACAGTTGCGTCTTGGAGCGGATGCCGATAATCGAGACGCGCCGGATTTCTTCGCTCAGCGTATCCGCATCGATGCCGGCCGGCAACGAGCGAATGCGATAACCTTCTCGCGTAAAAATGGTTTCTGCATTGCGATGGATGTTTTCCAGCAACAGCACATCGATGCGATTTTTCGGATACGACACCGACGGCGCAAAGCCGCAGTCAAATAGCACTTCGTCAAAATTCGGTGCCACCCGGTCCGCCGCCTCGACGACGCGCGGATGCGATACGTTTTCGGTGAACGCGTAAAACCGGGCGGCCGCGCCGGCTGCGCATATGCGGTAATCGCTCCAGCCGTCTCCGACCACCACCAGTTCACCATCCAACCGCAGAGTTTGTGCGACCGCTATCTTGCCGTCGTCATCGGTCAGCGGATTGTCGGTTTCAAAGCCGATCACGTTCCCGGACCGGTCGTCGATGAAGCGGTTGGCGTAGATGTGATCGGCGCGCAGTCCCAGTGCGACAGCAACCGGCTCCACGACTTCGCGAAAGCCGCTGGAGACGATGAAGATGCGGCTGGCGTGGCGGTGGAGAAAATCGCGGTTGCGCAGAAACGAATCCGACACGTTGCCATTAAGCCGCTCGATGACGGCCGCCAGATGTTCGCGGCGACCGTTGATTATGGCGAGCCGTTCGGCAAGCGCGGCGCGAAACGAAATCTCCCCGTTCATCGCCTGTGCGGTCAGCGTTGCGACCTTTGCCTGCCTGTCGGCCTTGTCCGGCGCGCCATCCAGCGCCACCTCCGCAAGCACCTCAAGAGTTTCCAGCTTGACCAGCGTACTGTCGAAATCGATCAGAAAGTAGAAGTTCATGGGCGCCCGGCCCGGACCGCCAGCGGCCACGTAACCGACTGCGCCGTATCCGGATCGCCCCACGCCGAGCGCAGGTTGCCGTCCACTTCTCCAACCGGATCGCGGCCGGTGTCTTTCAGGTAGCGTTGCACGCCAGACCAGGTGCGCAGGTAGTTGGAGAACTGGTCGTAGTTCCAGTTCGTGCGCATGTCGAACGCGGGCGTGTCGATCCGCGAGAACGGAAACGGCAGGCTCGCGTAGCCTTCATCAACGAGCTTGCGTTCCGGCGGCCACCAGGGGCCGGTGAGGTCGTCGATCAGGTATTCAACCACGCGATCGACTTCCGGGTTGACGTGCGCCAGCGCGTACGACCAGGCCGCGAGCACGCCGTCGGGTTTCAGAACCCGGCGCGCTTCGGCATAAAACGCGTCGAGGTCAAACCAGTGGAGGGCCTGGCCTACCGTGACCAGCGCCACCGACGCCGCCGGCAGGCCGCTGGCCTCGGCCGGCGCTGCGCGAAACTCGACATTGCGCCCGCCCGGCGCCTGATCGATCTGCTGGCTGCTCGCATCGGTTGCGATCACGCGGTCGAAAAACTGCGCCAGACTGATCGCAACCTGGCCGTTGCCGGTGGCACAATCCCAGGCGCAGCCGCGATCGGGTGCCTCGGCGGCGAGAAAGCGGAAAAGTTCGAGCGGATAGGTCGGCCGGTAGCGCGCGTAGGCGTCGGCGTGGCCGGAAAAATGATCCTTGAAAGAGGTTGTCGCCGGCACCGATTTGTCCTGGTTCGGAAACCAGTCATTGTAGTGCGGGTCGCCTCAGGCCTCCACGGCAGGGCGCAACTCGGCCAGCAGCTTTTCGATTTCGGCCGGATCGGCGGGTTTGACGAAGTGGCGGTCGAAGCCCGCCTCGATCGCCCGCTGCTTGTGCTGTTCCTGGCCCCAGCCGGTCAGCGCGATCAGCGCGGTCAGGTCGTTGCCCGGCCGTGCACGCAGCCGCCGCGCAACCTCGTAGCCGTCGAGTTCCGGCAGGCCAACGTCGAGGAACACGGCGTCGGGCTCAAATTCCGCGGCCGCGTCGAGGGCGCTGAAACCATCGTAGACAGTCCGGATTTCGCAATTCATCAATTCAAGCATCATCCCGAGGCTGTCAGCCACGTCCTTATTGTCATCGACCACCAGCACGCGGCAGCGGCGGGAGTCGCTGGCTTCAATCGGTGGCCGGTCGTCACGGACGCGCGGTAAACGGATCGTGAACTCGCTGCCTTGCCCGGGGCCGTCGCTGCGCGCACTGACGCTGCCGCCATGCATTTCCGCCAGGCGCCGTACCAGCGTCAGGCCGATGCCGAGACCGCTGCGGGTGCAGCCGGAGCTGTCCTTCACCTGCGAGAACAGTTCGAATATCTGTGTCAGCTTGTCCGGCGGGATGCCGATGCCGTCGTCGCATACGGTAATAAAAGCGTCGCCGTTATCGACGTCCACTGCCAACCGGATGTTGCCGCCGGCGGGTGTGTAGCGGGCCGCGTTGGTGAGCAGGTTCGTAACCATCTGCTCCACGCGTGTCTGATCGCCATCCAGGTAAACCGGCGACGGCGGCAGTGTCACTTCAAGCTGCTGCCGGTTTGCCGAGATCATCGGTTGTATTGTCTCAATGGCATTTTCGACCGCGCGCAACAGGTCGATCTGTTCCTTTTGCAGGCTCATTCTGCCGCGGCTGATGCGTGACACGTCCAGCAGGTCGTCGATCAGCCGCGTCATCCGGCGCACCTGCCGGTCCATCATGCGTCGGGCGCGTTCCGCGGCTTCGCGGCTGTCCGCCCGGCCGAGTACCGCCAGCGAATTCCGGATCGGCATCAGTGGATTGCGCAGTTCGTGCGCGAGCATCGCCAGAAATTCGTCCTTGCGCTGGTTCGCCTGCCGCAGTTCCGCTTCGACCCGCTTCAGCGGGGTGATATCCTCGAACATCAGGACGGTCAGGCCCGGCTCTTCGTCCACCGCGGGCAGTTTGCCCCCCGACAGCAGCAGGTGGCGGATGCCCGAAGGCAGGTGCCATTGCAATTCGAGATGCCGCAGCCGCTCACCGCGCGCCAGCCGCTTGCCGAGAAAATCCTCCGCCGGAACGGATTCGCCGGCGGCGGTGGCTATGGTCCCCCAGTCCGTGCCGAACTCGCCCGCGTGCACGCCGGCCACTTCGTCGGCGGCGTCGTTGATGAAGCGGATCTTGCCGGTCTTCGGCTCGACCAGCATCGCCGGAATGGGGATGAAGTCGAGCAGGCTTTGCAGCAACTGCTCGTCGCGCGACCCCGCCCGGGCCGGCGAAGCTGCGCGCGCGTCGGCCGAAGCGCTTCGCGCCGAGTGGCTGCCGGCCAGGCTGCTCGGAGGAGCGCCCGGTGTGCTTCTTCCGCGCGCCAGCAATTGTTCGCCCGACATAGAAATTCTCTCGTATCGCAAATCGTGGCCTCATGATCGCATTTGGGGCGATTGCTACATGCGGTCAGATCACGCTTTGAAGATCCGGCGGGGTCGGGTTTGCGATAGTGTGAACTATGTCTAATTCCGCTACTGATTCCAGAAGTCGATCTGGGCGCTCGGGACCCGAAACCGGGTGCGGTCGAGCGGCATGACTTCGCGGCGGTTGAGACCGTAACGCCGCTGCGCGAGCCGGAAGCGCTGCGCGATCATCTCGGCGTAGCGGCCGCTGCCGCGCATGCGCGCGCCGAACGCCGCCTGGTTCAGCTCACCGCCGCGCATGTCCCGGATCAGGTTCAGCACATGCTCCGCCCGGTCCGGCAGATGCGCGTGCAGCCATTCGGCGAACAGCGCTTTAAGTTCGTAGGGCAGGCGCAGCAACACGTAGTTGGCAGTCGACGCGCCGGCCGCCGCGGCCCGTCCCAGGATGGCTTCGATCTCGCTGTCGTTCACCGCCGGAATCACCGGTGCGACCATCACGCCTGCCGGTATGCCGTTCGCATGCAGCGCTGCCAGTGCTCGCAGCCGCGCCGCCGGCGACGACGTGCGCGGCTCCAGCGTGCGTTTCAGCTCGTTGTCGAGCGTCGTCACGCTGCACATCACCACCGCCAGCCGGTCGCGAGCCATCGGGGCGAGCAGGTCGATATCGCGCTCCACCAGTGCACTTTTGGTAATGATTGTCACCGGATGTTGAAAGCGCTGCAGCACTTCGAGAATCCCGCGCGTAACCCGCAGGCGCTTCTCGACCGGCTGGTACGGATCGGTATTCGCCCCGAGCGTGATCGGCCGGCAGCGATACCCGGGCCGGCTCAATTCCTGTTCCAGCCGTTCGGCCGCGTTCGGCTTGAAGAACAACCGCGTCTCGAAATCGAGCCCCGGCGACAGGTTCAGGTAGGCGTGGCTGGGTCGGGCGTAGCAGTTATGGCTGACGACGCCGTTGGCGATAAAGTCTCCAGTGCCGGTCGTAATGTCAAAAAGGCGCCGAGCTCCTGGCAGTTCTTCTATCGCTATTACGCGTAGTCGTGCATTGCTCTTGACAACTTTTCCCTGGATGTCGCGTTTGCGAAGTATCGCCGGGTCGGTCAAGTGGAAGAATCGCAACTGCTCGCGCAATCCACCTCGCAATCGCACTGTTGTAATTGGCTTATTGCGGCCTTTGGACGCTCGTTCCAATGCAGTTTGGAAGCTTAGTCGTTCAAGACAATGTACAAGCCATTGAATTATATCGTGATCAGTATTGGGTATCCGAAGTATCCCGTTGCTGCAGCTACCTTCGGCATCAAAAATGCCTGCTAAAAAGCCCTTACACCAATGGCCAGACGCTTCGTCTGGCCATTCGATGATATTACGGATGCGGTCCACGTTGGCGCGTGCATGAGTTCGTATCGCGCGCAACGCCTGCCGATTGACCACGGCCTTTTGGAATTCCAACTCCTGAGTGTCGATATTCGCCTCTCGCAGATAGAAGGCTGCTCTCGTTAGCGCCTCATCATCTATCATGGCACGGCGGAATTGATGCTGATCTCCGTGAACTCGACCAGCGCGCTGGTACGAATACGAGGCCAGAAGCCCATCGCCCCGAACAAGGCCGCAAAGGTAGCCGGCTTTGTAGTCAGAGTCCTGTTCAGGCTCCCGCGCGAAAGCGCCGGTACCCATCAACTTGTTGTTGACAGTCAGATGCGGACGCCGCTCGCTCCCATGCTCTGCTCCGCAGACGAACTTCCATCCTCGTTCCGTCAAAAAACGGTGATCTGAGCCAGCGATCAACTCGGTCCCATCCTCAAGCGTTACGCGCCATGCCGGTTTTGCGACGCTCCAGTGCGCCACTACGCGCGTTTTTTCGTACCGGCGATACCAGCCCTCCCTTACGGTGCCGTAAATTTCATCGCCGACGCGAATCTTGTCGAGGCGCTTGTACTTTCCGTCCGCCGTAAGTATTGGCGTACTACCATCTAAGCAGTAGACGCACCCATGCTCGCAGCCCCTGTACGGGTTGATGGATTGCTCGAACGGAATGTCGGGCGAACTGTTGCGGCTGATGATCGAACGGGCGGCTTCGGGTTGCACGGTCGTCGCGAGCGGCGGCAGCTCTTCCTCCAGGCTGCCCCAGCCGTCGTCGACGCGCTC
>DASSNT010000037.1:0-34979 GCA_035701285.1 Gammaproteobacteria bacterium
CTTCCTCGCCGAGCTTGCGCGACCATTCCTTGATGACCTTGTTGCGCGGGTCGCTGTCGCGATAGACGCGGTGGCCGAAGCCCATGATCTTTTCTTTCTTCTCGAGCGCCTTGTGCAGACCCTTTTCCGCCGCCTGCGGCGTGCGGTAGCGCTCGATCAGCGCCATGGCCGCTTCGTTGGCGCCGCCGTGCAGCGGGCCGCGGAGCGTGCCGATGCCGGCGGTGATGCAGGAGTAGAAGTCCGACAGCGTGGCGGCGCAGACGCGCGCGGCGAAGGTCGAGGCGTTGAATTCGTGCTCGGCGTACAGGATCAGCGACACGTCCATCGCGCGGCGCTGCGTGTCGGTCGGCTTTTTGCCGTGCAGCAGGCGCAGGAAGTGGCCGGCAATGGTGTCTTCGTTGGTGCTGAGGCGGATGCGCTTGCCGTCGGTGTGGAAGCGGTGCCAGTACAGTAGCATGCCCGGGAACGCCGCCAGCAGGCGGTCGGCGATGTCGCGCTGTTTCTTGACGTTCACTTCCGGTTCGAGGCAGCCCAGCATCGAGCAGCCGGTGCGCAGCACGTCCATCGGGTGCGCGTCGGCGGGGATGTCTTCCAGCGTGTCGCGCAGCTTTTTCGGCAGTGCGCGCATGTCCTGGAGGCGCTTTTTGTAGCGCGTCAGTTCGCGCTTGTTGGGCAGCTTGTCGTAAAGCAGCAGATAGGCGACTTCTTCGAAAATCGCGTTCTCGGCGAGATCGTAAATGTCGTAGCCGCGATAGGTGAGCCCGGCGCCTTCCTTGCCGACTGTTGCGATTGCCGTTTCGCCGGCGCTGACGCCTGCGAGGCCACCTGCTTTCTTTGCTGTTGTCGCCATTTTTACCTCCTATTGCCGGCAACGCTGCGCTTATGCCGGCCTACATTTAAGTTTTATTTGCCGTAGAGTTTGTCGAGTTTCTTTTCGTACTCGTAATAATTCAGGTGTTCGTAGAGTTCGTCGCGCGTCTGCATCTTGTCCACAACGTTCTTCTGCGTCCCTTCGCGGCGCGCGGTTTCGTAGAAATTCAACGCGGCCTTGTTCATCGCGCGGTAGGCGCCGCAGCACAGCAACTGGATGTCGACGCCGGCGCTTTCGAGTTCGTCGCGCGTGAACAGCGGCGTTTTGCCGAATTCGGTGATGTTGGCGAGGACCGGCACCTTCACCGCCGCCTTGAACTCGCGGTACTGGTCGAGCGTCTGCATCGCCTCGGGGAAGATCATGTCGGCGCCGGCTTCGACGCAGGCGACGGCGCGGTCGATGGCCGCTTCCATGCCCTCCACCGCCAGCGCGTCGGTGCGCGCCATGATGACGAACTGGTCGTCGGTGCGCGCGTCCACGGCGGCTTTGACGCGATCGATCATTTCGTCTTTCGACACGATCGCCTTGCCCGGCCGGTGGCCGCAGCGCTTGTTGGCGACCTGGTCCTCGATGTGCAGGCCCGCCGCGCCGAACTTGATGAAGGACTTGACCGTGCGCGCGATGTTGAATGCGCCGCCCCAGCCCACGTCGGCGTCCACCAGCAGCGGCAGATCGACCGCGTCGGTGATGCGGCGGATGTCGATCAGCACGTCGTCCATCGTGCTGACGCCGAGATCGGGCATGCCCAGTGAATTCGCCGCCACGCCGCCGCCGGAGAGATAAATAGCGCGGAAGCCCGCGTCACGCGCGAGCATCGCGGCGTAGGCGGTAATCGCGCCAACAATCTGCAGCGGCCGCTCTTCTTCAAGCGCGGCCCGCAGGCGCGCGCCGGCGGAGGGCGATGTGGACATGTAAACCTCGTGTTTTTGGGCGAAAGGGCGCGAAAAAGCGGTTTATTTTAGCATCTTATTCAGGCGGCCATTGTTGCGCTTCGTGGAGGATGCGCAGCACTTCGACCCGGTCGTCGCGAATCCGGTAGACGAGGGTGTACGGGTAGCGCCCCACGACCAGCTCCCGGGTGCCGGCCAGGCGCCCTGCCGGCGCGCTCTCCGGGTGGTCGATCAACTGAGCGGCACGTCGATCAATCTCGTCCCGCACTATTCGCGCCGCGTGCGGATTTTCACGCCCGATATACGTAATGATATGGCGCAAATCGGCTCGCGCCGGTGACAGGTAATGAAGCCGGATCAATGGCTCGCGCGCTCGATGATCTCATCCAGCTCGCGCATCACTTCCTCATGTGTGTACCACCGTGCATTCGGGTCATCCGCTTCCTTGATCGCCGCCGCGACTTGCTCCCGGAACCACTTGTCGTGCTCGGCCGCTTCGTGGGCGCGCTTGAGCTGCGCGGCGGTGTCGGGCCGCCTGTGCGTCTGCCTCATGGCTTCCGGATCATAGCCGCTGGCGTCGACTTCGAACCGTTCGATGCCGCTCTCGCGCAGGTACTTGATCGCGCTTTCCATGCGCCGGAAATGGCGCACGCCGCCGCGCCGCGCCGCCAGCGGGTACACGGTCTGCCGGACGTGGGCCAGTATCGACCAGCCCTCGCGATCGCCGGCAACGGTCACCGATTGGATTGCGCCAGCGCGATTGAGCTTGGCGAATTCGGCGTGTCCCAGGTTTTCATGTTCCACTGTCACGAGGCTCGCTTATTAGCTGCTTGGATGCCTGATATTAGCACGGCGGATTCAGCCGATGCGAACGATGGTGCGGCCCTTCGTCTGGTTGTCGATCATCGGCTGGAACACGCCCGGCAAGTCCTTGAAGGCGACTTCGTGACATGCGATCTGGTCGAGGTGGCGCGGCTTCAAGTCGCTGCCGAGGCGGTTCCAGACCTGGCGGCGCAGCGGCATGGGCGTGGCCATCGAGTTGACGCCGAGCAGGTTGATGCCGCGGAGGATGAACGGAAAGACCGTGGTGTGCAGCTCCGGGCTGGCGGCGTTGCCGATCGACGCGATGTTGCCCCACCAGCCGACCGTACGCGTGAGCCAGGTGAGGGCTTCTCCGCCGACATTGTCGACCGCGCCGGCCCAGCGGGTTTTTTCCATCGGGCGCTTGCCGTAGTCGACGTCCTGGCGGAGCAGGATGTCGGCGGCGCCGAGCTGTTTGAGGTAGTCCGCCTCGTTGGCCTTGCCCGTCAGCGCGACAACCTCGTAGCCAAGCCCGGCGAGCATGTCGATGGCGAAACCGCCGACGCCGCCGGTCGCGCCGGTCACGACGACCGGCCCCTGGTCGGGCTGCTGGCCATTGGCTTCCATTTTGTGAATCGCGAGCGCGGCGGTGAAGCCGGCCGTGCCCAGACTCATTGCGCTGCGGGCGTCGAGTGCGGCCGGCATCGGCACGATCCAGTCGGCCCTTACGCGAACGATTTCGCTGTAGCCGCCGTCGTGGGCTTCGCCGATGCCGCAGCCGGTGACCAGCACCGCGTCGCCTTCTTTAAAGCGCCCGTCTTCGCTGGAGATGACCTCGCCCGCGACGTCGATGCCGCCGACCAGCGGGGATTTGCGGAGGATTTTGCCGGCGCCGGTGGCGGCCAGCGCGTCCTTGTAGTTGACGCTGGAGTACCGGGCGCGGATGACGACTTCGCCTGGGTCGAGGTCGTTTAGCGTCAATTGCTCGAAACCGGCGGTTATTTTGCCGTCGTTGTCGTGGATGCGGTACGCGATGAATTGGTCGTCGGTCATTGCTTTTCCTTCTTGCTCCTTCTCCCTCAGCACCACTCACCCCAGCCCTCTCTCTGAGGGAGAGGGGATTAGAGGAAGAGTGCGGCTTCTAACGCCAAGCCTGGGCCGAAGCCCAGGGCCACGCACGGCCGGGCGGCCGCCTGTGCACGCAGTCGCTCTATGATGAACAGCACGGTCGGCGACGACATGTTGCCGTGATCGGCCAGCACGGCGCGCGAGGCTTCGCCGGCGGATGCAGGCAATGATAACGACTCGAGCACCGTTTCGATAATCTTCGGGCCGCCCGGGTGGATCGCCCAGTGGGCGATGTCGGGGATCGCCAGATCGTATTCCGCCAGCCAGCCGGCAAGCCAGTCACGCGCGGCGCCGCGAATCAGGCCCGGTACGTCGCGCGACAGCGTCATTTCGAAGCCGTGGTCACCGATCCGCCAGCACATCGCATCGCTCGAGTTCGGCGCGATGCGGCTCGCGGTGCCCGCGAGGCGCCAGCCGCCGCGGCCGGTGTTGCCGGAGCCGATGATCATCGCGCCGGCGCCATCGGCGAACAGCGCATTGGCGACGATCTTCTGCGTGTCCCAGCCGTACTGGAAATGCAGGCTGCACAATTCGACGCAGCACAGAAGCACGCGCGCGTCGGGCGTGCTGCCGGCCAGCGCCTGCGCGGCGCGCAGGCCGTTGAGCGCGCCGTGACAGCCCATGAAGCCGAGGTTGAGGCGACCGATATCGGGCGACAGCCCCAGCCGCTCGATCAGCTCCGCGTCGAGGCCGGGGGACATCAGGCCGGTGCAGGAGACCGTCACCAGGTGCGTGATCGCGTCGCGGTCGATGCCGGCTTCGGCGAATGCGGTCCGGCAGGCGTGGGCGCCCAGCGCGCCGGCACTTTCGGCGTAACGCTGCATCCGGGCGCCGGTCGTTGGTCCCTGCGGATCGCTGCCGCTCAGCGGGTAAAAAGCATCCAGCGCTGTCAGTCCATCGCCGTCCAGCAGCACGCTCGCCCGCTGGGCGACGCCGCTGTGGCGATAGATCCGGCGCAGCCAGTTCGCCTGCCGATCGTCAGCGCAGCAGCGGGCGGCCGCAAAGTCCGCCGCGGCGTCCTGGTCCAGCGTGGCCACCGGCGCGGCGACGCCGAGACCGAGCAGCGCCGTTTCGGGGCTGTGGGCCGAGCGGCGGGCGCCGAGCTGTTCCGGCATCCGGCCGGCGGGCCGTTGTCGGCCGTCGGAGGAACTGTAGGCATCGAGCCGTATTTCATTCATGTTTCAACGACCTTGTTGATGTGGTGCTTGAAATCGCGGTTCAGCCACGCGGTGAGCGGCGCGGCGACCATTGGCGCGGCTGCGGCCAACCTGACCGCGCCGGCGACCAGGCGTGGATGGCGCAGCAAGGCGGCGATGCTCTCGCAGGCGCGCTGCCGGTTGAGGATCAAGCGCTCGTGGCGCGCCGTCCATGCATCGACCAGTTCATCGCGCCAGCCGGTGACCGCGGCAACGGCATAGGGCTCTATCGCCGCCGCGCCGGCGACGGCCCAGGCCATGCCTTCGCCGGTAAACGGTTCGACGTAGCCGGCGGCATCGCCGAGCGCCAGCAGCCGATCGGCGCCCAGGCGGTCGTGGCGGCGCGTCAGCCGCGGCGTGCCGCGCCAGTGCGGCGCGTCGAGCCGGTCGATGGCTGGCAGGCCGGCCGATTCCAGTATGCCCGCAACCGCGGCTGCCGGACCACCCTGGTGCTTGACCCAGGCCGGGTCCAGCGCGGTGCCGATGTTGAGCTGTTCGCCCTCGACGCGCACCAGGCCGACGTAACCATAGGTCCCGCATGCCATGTAGATTCTGCCCGGGCGGTAGTCGGGCGGCGCCGCGACGACCACGCCGGCACCGATACGCGAGCACGGCGCAACCTCGGCGTCGTCGTTCAGCAGCCGGCTTTGCAGTCCGTCGCAGGCCAGCACGAGTTTTGCCTGAACCGTGACCCGGTCGCCCCGGTGCAGTTCCAGCCGGCGGCGGTGGTCGTCGCCATCGGCGAGGCGCGCATGGGTCGATGGCAAAAACTGCGCGCCGGCGTCGACAGCGGCGTCGACCAGCGCCGCATCGAGGTAGCGGCGGCTGATGGCGCGGCCCGCCGGCAGCGGGAAACGCGCGTGGCGACCGCGCGCGGCGAGCTGCATTTCCGCATACGGTCGACCGAGCGTCGCGACCGCGGGCAGGCCGGAGGCCGACAGCGCGTTAAGCGCCGCGGCGTTCACGCAGCCGCCGCAGACCTTGTCGCGCGGCCAGTCGGCCTTGTCGACCAGCAAAACCGCCAGTTCCCGGCGCGCCAGCCGGAAGGCCGCGACGGCACCCGCAACGCCCGCGCCCACCACCACGACGTCCCAGTCTTCGCGCAGCGGTTCAGTCATCGGCACGATGCCAGGTCATCAGGAAGCGGCTGGGCCAGCGGCGGGCGAAATGCGCATCGTCGAGGCCGGCCTGCGAGGCCAGCTCCCGCGCCTCCGCGACGGTAAATGCGGCGCGCACCGAGCGCAGTCCGTCGACATGCACGATGGTCGAGCGCGACAGCAGCCGCGTGCCCAGCCAGGCGAGCGCATACCCGGTACGGCTGCGGATCAGATCGCTGATGACCAGGTGGTCGGCGTGGTCGGCCAGCTTGCGCAGCAGCGTCGCGACCTGCTCGTCCGTCAGGTGATGCAGAAACAGGCTGGCGGTAACGATGTCGTAGCGTGTCGGCAGGCCGTCGCCGAGCGCGTCGGCGCGGAAGAACTTGACCGGCACGTCGGCGCGCACCGCGGCGGCGCGCGCATAGCTGACCGCGTCGCCGCTGATGTCGCAGCCCTGCACATCCAGCGCGACACCCTGCCGCTGTGCCCGCTGGCTGAGCGCGATCGGCAGGTCGCCGCCGCCCGTGGCGATATCGAGCACCGTCAATGTCCGGCCGGGATGCGCCCGCGCGATGGCGGCAATCGGCCGCCAGACCGTGGCGGCCGTGCGGCTGATGCGGTTGATGCGCCGAAGGCCGTGCAACGCGCGCGCGTGGGCACGCGCGTTGAGCAGCGGGTCGTCCATCAGCTCGCCTTCGAGCTGGCGTTGGGTAAGCGGTGCGATCACGTCCGTGCGTTGCGTCCCATGCAGTACCTGCATTGTAGCAACGACGAACGTGTCGCACGCACTTGCTCCCGGCCGGCGGGTGCCGGTTTTCAATCCGCCGGCAGCAGGCGGACCTCGGTTGCCGGGCGGGCATCGGCGACCTGTACGCGCAGCGTCGCCGTCTGCTTCGAGCCGATGACCGCTTCCGCGCGCCGCCCGGTGGCGCCCTCACGAATCGTCAGCGCCGTCGGCGTCACCGTCGCCTGCAGGCTCTGGATCAGCCGCGCAGTGCCGCTGTTATCGGCGTAGGGCGTATTGAAAAAGCTGAAATGCTCCGGCGTCAGGCCGTCGCGGACAAGGCTGTCCCGGAACACCTTCGTCAGGCTCCGGTCCATTGCCGTCAGCGTTTTCCGGTCGAGCCCGGTGAGCGCCTGCCCCCGGGTGAACGCGGTGTCGGCGTTCAGGCCGTTGGTGCGGAACCACGTGCGCGCGAGGAAGTCGGTCGCCTGGTTGACGTTAACGACGCCCGGCTCCAGCCCGATGCTGTAGACCTGCCGGCCCATGCTGTCACGCGCCTGCACCAGGAACGGCGCGCGCATGCCGGCCACCGACAGTGCGAAATGGCCGCTCGCATCGGCCATCGTGGTCTGCGTGTTGCCGCTCGCGTCGTGGACCATGACCAGCATCTGCGTGCCGCGTTCCGGGGCGACGGCGGTGCCGGTCATCTGTTCCGCCGCCGTGACTGTCACGGTGGCTTCGTTGCTGGTCAGCGTCTGGCTCGTTTGGTTGCCGCCATAGGGACCGCCGCCGGTGGACACTGTTCTGGTCGCCGTGACTTTGGTTGTGCCTTCCGCTACGGCGGTCAGCAGTCCATCCGAGTTGATGGTTGCGACGCCCTGATCCGAGGAATGCCAGCTGACGCTTCCCGCTGAGACGGTTCCGCCGGAACTGTTTTTCGCAGTCGCCTTGAACTGCTGGGTTTCGCCGACGGCGATCGTCGCATCGGTCGGCGTAATGCTGAGCGAGACCGGCTGGTTCGACGGCGGAGTGTAGTCTTTCCCATCGCTGCTATAACCGCCGCAGCCGGCGAATGCGACCACCAGAGCCGCCGTGCCCGCCAGCAGAAATCGAGAGTAAAGTGTATTCATTGCCGCCACCTTTGGTATGCCCAATTGATGAGAACCGGCTTTTACTCTGAGCGCGCGGCGGCACGCGGTATTGTAGAAATAAAGCGCCATTGAAGATTTACAAGGTGCTTGTAATGAGCCTGGATTGGACTATAGTTGTTGCTACAGCGACTACTATGTCGCCGATTCAGGTTGCCGTGTGGCAGGAGGCAACAATCATGTTTGAAACTCAGGGATTTTCGGTGCTCCCGCACCAGTACCGGCCCCACCAGCGCATGGGCCGCCACCGGCATCCGGAGGCCTATATCTGTCTCGTCACAGAGGGTGGCTTTCTCGACACCGGTCTGCCGAATGCGATGGCCGCCGATGCCGGGTCTGTATTATTGCGGCCGCGAAACGACGAGCACACCACCGCCTGCGGCGAAGCCGGCGCGTCATGTCTCAAAATCGAGCTGCGGCCGGGTTGGCTGGCGGAGGACGATCTGCGGGCGCTGTTTCACGACCGCCTGACGCTGAGCTCCGCCGGGCTCGCGCTACTCGGCCAGAAGATCGACCGGCTGATGCGCGTTTACCCGACGCAGCACAACGGCACGGCGCTGAAGACCCGGCTGGAGCTGGAGTCCACGGTCATCGATCTGCTGGCGCACCTGGTCCGGCCGAGCACGCGCGGTGGCAACGGCAGTTACGACAACTGGCTGGAAACGCTGCGGCAGGCGATTATCGACGACCCGTTCCGGCAGTGGACGGCGACGACGCTGGCGATGCGCACCGGCCGCCATCCGGTGCATATTTCACGGGCGTTCCGCGAGCGCTACGGCGAACCGGTCGGCAGTTTCTTCCGCCGTCAGCGGCTGGAGCGCTGCCGGGAGCTGGTCGCGAACGGCAACGTGGCGCTGGTGGATGTCGCGGCCGAGGCAGGCTACGCCGACCAGAGCCATTTCACCCGCGCGTACAAGCAGGCCTTCGGCGTCACGCCGGGACAGGAGCGCGAGCAGGTCGCGAACTAGGACCGCCAGGCCCAATGCCAGGGTTCGTAGGCGATGCCGAGCGCGTTGTCGCGCGGATAGCTCAGGCGGAAACGGAAACGCTGCGCGTACCGGTCGAGCCAGGCGAATGCATCGGTTGTTTCGAAGCTTTCGCTTAACGGCTCGCTGCCCGGCGTGGTGATGTCGAGCGCCCGGCCGGTGTGGTGTTCGCTGTAGCCGGGCACCGCGTTGACCTGCAATATCTCGTCGATCGCGCGGCCGGCGGCGAGTTTGCGGCGGATCACTTCGACCTGATAGGCAATGTCGCGAAACGCCGATACCGGTTGCAGAATCACATCATCCGCCGCCGCCGCGGCACGCAACTCGCGCCAGGCGTCGGCCGCCGGCGCAATCAGCCGCTGGTCGCGGCCGAAAACGTCCTCGCCAATCGAAACCAGCGCCGCGGCATCGGCTTCCGGCTGCAGCGGCCACCCGCGAATACCGGCGTAGTCGGCCGGAATGCCAAGGTCGCGATGCAGCGCCGCCAGCGCCTCGACTACTTCCGGCTTCGATCCAGCCACACCGACAGCCCTTGCGCGTTGAGATCGACATCCATCGCCAGCCACTGGTCGCGCGTGTCGGCGGGAAGCTCGCAGCCGTGCGCTTCGAGGCGTTCGCACAACCAGTCGTGCATTCTTGTCTTGATGCAGTCGATCCGATTGTCCTCATCTGCGCAGTCGCGCGCAATCTCGACATACTGATCGATTCCGCGATGCATGTCGGCGGCGAGCCTGCCGACATCGGTGACGCGGCTGTAGTGGGTGAGGAACATCGCATCCGGCTTGTAGCTCATCAATCGGTCGACGGAGGCGTGCGCCTGGTCGGGATCGAAGTGCGTCGGCGTGGTCGCCGGCATGATGAAAGCGCCGTTGGCCGTATCGAATACACGGTAGGAGACGCCGAAGGTGTCCCCGGTAAAAATGCTGTTGCTCACCGGATCGACAATCGAATAGTGATGCAGCGCATGGCCGGGCGTGTCGATCAGCTCGACCGCCCCGCCGCCGAAGTCGAAGCGCGCCCCGTCGCTGCTTTCCACGACGCGCGCCGCCGGGATCGGCACGATCTCGCCGTACAGGCGCGCGAACTCCTTTTCGCCGTAGACCGCGATCGTGCCGGCGACCAGCTTGTCCGGCTCAACCAGGTGCTTCGCCCCGCGCGGGTGCACGACACAGCGCGCATTGGGCAGATGCTGCATCAGGGCGCCGGCGCCGCCGGCGTGATCGAGATGCACATGGGTGATGAACACGTAGTCGACATCGGCCGGGGCGACATTCGCCCGCTCAAGGCCACCGAGCAGCCGGTCGAGCGACAGCGACGTCCCGGTGTCGACGAACGCGGCGCGGCCGTCACGAACGATCAGGTGGCTGGCGTCGAATTGCGGCTGATGGTAGCCGGTGTCGATCGCGGTAATGCCGTGGTCGAAGTCGGTGTAATGTCGCGGGTTCATTTAGAACCGGAATCGGCCGCCGATGCTCTGGCGCGTTTGACGTGTGCCAGACCGATAACGATAAAGACGACGCCCACCGCGTAGAAAGCGGCCTGTTCACCGATAGTTGCCGCGACAAAAAACGACAGGCCGCCCGCGACGAACAGGATGCCGCTGAGTGTCCCGGCCGAAATGTTGTATGGAAGTTTCATGCGCTCCTCTTCAGATGCGTGTGCTTTTTCAGATAGATCCGCAGCAGCGAAATAGCTGCCGGCGTCATACCGTCAATCCGCGCCGCCTGGCCCAGTGTCGCCGGCCGCACGCGTTCGAGTTTCTGGCGCACTTCGGCAGACAACCCATTGACGACGGCATAGTCGAAGTCGACCGGCAGCGGCGTGTTTTCGTGCCGGCGGTTGGTCTCCACTTCCGCACGCTGCCGGTCGATGTAGCCGGCGTAGCGCGCCTGGATCTCGATCTGCTCGGCGACAGCCGCGTCGGTGACCGCCGGGCCGAGTCCGGCCTGCATCAACTCCGCGTAGCGCACTTCCGGCCGCGCCAGCAGGTCGAGCGCGCGCTGCTCCTGGGCGAGCGGATGCGCCAGCGCGGCTTCGGCCGCATCGCCCGGCCGCACCCATAACTCGCGCAAACGCGCCTGTTCACGTTCGACCGTTTCGCGCTTCGTTTCAAAACGCGACCAGCGTTCATCGTCCACCAGCCCCAGCTCGCGGCCCTTCGGCGTCAGGCGCAGATCGGCGTTGTCTTCGCGCAGGCTGAGCCGGTATTCGGCGCGGCTGGTGAACATGCGATAGGGCTCCGACGCGCCGCGGGTGATCAGGTCGTCGATCAGCACACCGATATAGGCCTCGTCGCGGCGCGGATGCCACGGGTCGCGATCGGCGACGGCGAGCGCGGCATTGACGCCCGCGACCAGCCCCTGCGCCGCGGCTTCCTCGTAGCCGGTGGTGCCGTTGATCTGGCCGGCGAAGTACAGGCCGTCGATGAATTTCGTTTCCAGGGAGGCCTTGAGATCGCGCGGGTCGAAAAAGTCGTACTCGATCGCGTAGCCCGGACGGGTGATGTGGGCGTTTTCAAACCCCTTGATCGAGCGCACGAACGCGTACTGCACGTCGAACGGCAGGCTGGTCGAGATGCCGTTCGGATAGACCTCGTGCGTATCGAGCCCTTCGGGCTCGATAAAAATCTGGTGCGCGGTCTTGTCGGCGAAGCGCACGACCTTGTCCTCGACCGACGGGCAATAGCGCGGCCCGGCGCCTTCGATCGCGCCGGAGAACATCGGCGAGCGGTCCATCCCTGAGCGAATCAGCTCGTGGGTGCGTTCGTTGGTATGGGTGATGTGGCAGTCGATCTGGCGCGGATGCTCCTCCGTGCTGCCGATGAACGAAAACACCGGCGTCGGCGTATCGCCCGGCTGCGCGGTAAGGCCCGTGTAGTCGATCGTGCGCCCGTCGATGCGCGGCGGCGTGCCGGTCTTTAAGCGTGCAACACGAAACGGCAGTTCGCGCAACCGCGCGGCGAGGCGGTTGGCGGCCGGGTCGCCGGCGCGGCCACCGCCGTAGTTCGAATCGCCAATATGAATCCGCCCGCCGAGGAACGTACCGACCGTCAGCACCACCGCCGGTGCCCGGAACGCCAGGCCCATCTGCGTGACCACGCCGGCGACGCGGCCGTTTTCGACCATCAGATCGTCGACGCCCTGCTGAAACAGCGTCAGGTTCGGCTGGTTTTCGACCATCGCCCGGATCGCCGCCTTATATAAGGTGCGGTCGGCCTGCGCCCGGGTTGCGCGCACCGCCGGACCCTTGCTGGCATTAAGCCTGCGGAACTGGATGCCGGCGCGGTCGGTCGCACGCGCCATCGCGCCGCCGAGCGCGTCGATCTCGCGAGTGAGATGACCTTTGCCGATGCCGCCGATCGCCGGGTTGCAGCTCATCTGGCCGAGCGCTTCGATGCTGTGCGTGACCAGCAAGGTGCGCGCGCCGACGCGGGCACTCGCGAGCGCGGCTTCGGTGCCGGCGTGGCCGCCGCCGACGATAATGACGTCGTAGTGTAAATCGGGTGTCATCGGACGCTAGCGTGTTGAACGTAAACGTGAAAGTGTAGGACCTGGCGCGTCGATTGGCCAGAAAATGATAGACTTCTTGCCCTGTTCTGGGGGAAGACCGGCAAGAATGACCCGAATAACGAACCGGCTCGTCATGCTTTGCGGCCTGTTGCTGGCAGCGGCTGGCGGCGCCGCGAGCGCAGCGCCGGCCGACGCGGCCGCGTCATCCATTCAATTCCACACCTGCGTGATCCAGGGCGCGAACGGCATTCGATCGGAAAAGGCCCGCTGCGCTACCTTGTCGGTGCCGGAAAACCGCGCGGCGCCCGACGGCAGGCAAATCGAGCTGGCGGTGGCCATCCTGCCGGCGCTGGCGGCCAGGCCGGCGGCCGACCCGCTGTTCTTCATCGCCGGCGGCCCCGGGCAAAGCGCGGTGGACGGGTTCTTTGCCGAACCCGGCGCGTTCGCCGCCGTTCGAAAGCATCGCGACATCGTGCTGGTCGACCAGCGCGGCACGGGCGACTCGCATTCGCTCGACTGCCCCGAGCAAAGCGAGGAGGCGGCGGCGCTGACGGAGCCGACAGCGGCGCAACGCAAGGCGCTGGTCGCGGCGTGCCTGAAGCACCTGTCCGGCGATCCGCGCTACTACACCACCTCGGTCGCGATTGCCGATCTCGATGCGGTCCGCCAGGCGCTGGGCGCGAAGCAGATCAACCTCTACGGCATCTCCTACGGCACCCGCGTGGCGCTGGAGTACCTGCGCTACTACGGCGAGCATGTGCGCTCGGTGGTGCTGGATGGCGTGGTGCCGGCGGACCTGGCGCTGGGCCCGCAGGTGTCGCTGAACGCCGAGCGCGCGCTCGATGCCATTTTCAAACGCTGCGAGCAGGCCGGGCCGTGCGCGGAGCGCTTTCCGGCGCTGGCGGAGAACTTCCGCCAACTTAACGACCGGTTGCGCGAACAGCCCGCCAGGCTCACCGTGCCGGACCCGGTGACGGGCGAATCGCGGCAGTTAACGCTGACCCAGCCGGTATTCGCCAACGGCGTGCGCCTGCTGACTTATTCCACCGAAACCAGCTCGCTGCTGCCGCTGCTGATTCACAAGGGCGCGACCGGCTATCTCGGGCCGCTCGCCGCGCTGGTAAGCATGATCAACACGGATCTCGCCCAGTCCCTGAGCCAGGGCATGTATCTGTCGGTGCTGTGCACCGAGGATGTGCCGTTTTACGGCCCGGACGCTTTCAAGAGCGACGCCGCGCGCCATACCTGGGCCGGCACCGAAACACTGGGCGCGCTGCACACCGCCTGCAGCGTCTGGCCGCGCGGTGAGATTTGGCCGCACTTCAAGGAACCGGTCGTGTCGGCGAAACCCGTGCTGCTGCTTTCCGGGTCGAACGATCCGATTACGCCGCCAAAAAACGCCGCGCACGCGGCAAAGACGTTGTCCAACAGCCTGTCGATTGTCGTCGCGGGGCAAGGTCACGGCAACGCGTACCGCGGCTGCCTGCCGCGGGTGATGGCCGATTTCATACAGGCCGCGTCCGTGAAGAACCTCGATACGGCCTGCGTCCAGCGCATCCGCCCGGCACCGTTTTTCCTGCGTTTTACCGGGCCCGCGCCATGATCGAAGTCGACGCTATCAGCAAGCGCTTCAAGGATGTCGTCGCGGTCGACGGCGTCAGCTTCAGCGCGGCCGACGGGCGCATCACCGGCCTGCTCGGCGAGAACGGCGCCGGCAAGTCGACGACCCTGCGTACTATCGCGACGATCTTGAACGCCGACAGCGGCCGGGTGCGCATCGACGGCGTCGATGTCGGCACCGATCCGGCCGGCGCCCGCCGCCGTCTCGGCGTGCTGCCGCATGCCAGCGGCCTGTACGCGCGGCTCACCGGGCGGGAAAACATCCGCTATTTCGGCGAGCTGAACGGTATCGGCGGCGTGGAACTCGAGCGGCGCATCGAGGCACTGTCGGCGACACTCGAAATCGGCGATTTCATCGACCGGCGCACCGAGGGCTTCTCGCACGGCCAGAAAATGAAGATCGCGCTGGCGCGGGCGCTGGTCCATGACCCGCGCAACGTCGTGCTCGACGAGCCCACCAACGGCCTCGACGTGCTGGCGACGCGCGCGTTGCGCGACGTGATCCGGCGGCTGCGCGACGAGGGCCGCTGCGTGCTGTTTTCCAGCCACGTGATGCAGGAAGTCGCGGCGCTGTGCGACGAGATCGTCGTGATTCACGGCGGCCGGCTGGCGGCGCAAGGCTCACCGGATGCGCTGCGCGAGCAAACCGGCGAAGCCGATCTCGAGGAAGCCTTCGTGAAGATTATCAGCGGCGCGGAGGCGCGTGCCTGATGGCGCCGATGCTTCGCAACATCGTGACCGTGTGCCGCAAGGAATCGCGCGACAACGCCCGCGACCGGCGCACGCTGATGCGCGTGTTCCTGCTCGGGCCGCTGCTCGGACCGGTGCTGTTTGCCGGCATGATGAGCGTGATGATCCAGATGATCGCGGGCTCCGCCGAGGAGCCGCTCAAGCTGCCGGTCGCCGGCGCCGAGCACGCGCCCAACCTGATCGCTTATCTGCGCGCCCACCACACCGACATCCAGGCGGCGCCGGCCGATCCGGCCGCCGCGATCAAGGCCGGCCAGGTGGACGTCGTGCTGCAGATTCCGGCATCGTATCCGGCCGATTTTATCGCCGGCAAACCGGCGCAACTCGACCTGGTCCTGAACGCGGCGGACCAGAGCGCCGAAAAGAGCGTGCGGCGAGTCAAGGCGCTGCTCGCTGCATACAGCGGCCAGCTGGCTGGCTTACGGCTGCTGGCGCGCGGCGTGAGCCCCACGACGATTCACCCGGTTGCGGTGATCGAGCATGATATTTCGACGCCCGCCGCGCGCGGCGCGGTGCTGCTCGGCATGGTGCCGTATTTCTGCCTGTTCGCGGTACTGATCGGCGGGTTCTATCTCGCGATCGACACGACCGCCGGCGAACGTGAACGGGGTTCGCTCGAACCGCTGCTCGGCACGGCCGCGCCGCGTTCGGCGATCATGCTCGGCAAGCTCGCCGCAACAGCATTATTTTCGATCGCTTCGCTGGCGATTGCGGTGGCCGCCTTCGGCATCAGCATCCCGTTAATGCCGATGGCCGAACTCGGCGTACAGCTGAACTTCGGCGCCTGGGAAGTCGTGTGGGTATTTCTCACCTGCCTGCCGTTCGTGGCGTTGAGCGCGGCGTTGCTGACGCTGGTCGCCGCGTTTTCGCGCTCGTTCAAGGAAGCACAGGCGTGGCTGTCGGTGGTGCTGATCGTACCGGTGCTGCCGCTGATTTTCACCGCGGTGCATCCGGTGCATCCGAAGCTGTGGATGATGCTGATCCCGAGTCTGAGCCAGGATTTGCTGATTACCGGCGTGATGAAGGGCGAGCCGCTATCGGGGCTGTTTCTGGGGCTGTCGGCGGCGAGCACGCTGGTGGTGGCCGCGGTTCTGGCGGCGGTGACGGTGCGGCTGTACCGGCGCGAAAGGCTGGTGATTTAACTTCCTTTGTCATTCCTGCAGGGAAGCAGGAATCCAGTTGCCATAGCCTGCCCCGGACTCCGATCCGGGGGTACCTTGACGCCGCCGATAGCCTGCCATCCTTGGCCTCTGGATTCCGGCTTCCAAGCCGGAATGACGGCACTTGCTATTTCCCGATACAGAAACTCGAAAAGATCTGCCCCAGCAGATCCTCGCTCGTTACCGTCCCGGTAATCTCCCCCAGCGCCTGCTGCGCGAGCCGCAGTTCCTCTGCAATCAGTTCGCCGCTGCGCGCGTCGTAGTGCCGGCGCGCTGCCGACAGATGCTCGCTCGCGCGGGCGAGCGCATCGAGATGCCGCCGGCGCGCCATGAAGTTGTCGCCGCCGCCCTGGTAGCCGGCGATGGCTTTAACCAGGCCGATGAGATCGTCGAGGCCTTCACCGGTCGCGGCCGAGATGGCCACGCAGCGATGGCCGGCTTCGTCGCAGCGTCCGCCCGGACGGGCCGTTAAGTCGATTTTGTTGTAAATGCGGCAGACCGGCAGGCCGGCCGGCAGTGCCTCGACAATGACGGCATCTTCGGCACCAAAGCCTACCTGATCGTCCACCACCAGCAGCACCACGTCGGCAGCTTCGAGCCGCGCCCGCGCCCGGCGCATGCCTTCGCGCTCGATCGCATCGCCGCCCGGCCTGAGGCCGGCGGTATCGACGATCGTCAGCGGCAGGCCGTCGAGTTGAACCGTGCTTTGCAGCACGTCGCGCGTGGTACCGGGCTGGTCGGTCACGATGGCGACATCCGCCTGCGCCAGCTGGTTGAGCAGGCTGGACTTGCCGGCATTGGGGCGGCCGGCGATGACGGCGGTGATGCCGTCGCGCAGCAGACGGCCCTGCGCTGCGCCGGCTTCGATGCCGGCCAACCGGTCGGCCAGGCTGCCGAGACGATCGCCGATCGCGCCATCGCTCAAAAAGTCGACTTCCTCGTCGGGAAAGTCGATCGCGGCCTCGACGTGAACGCGCAGCTCGGTCAGCGCCGCGACCAGTTCGTCGATCGCGTGGGAGAATTCGCCTTCCAGCGAGCGCAGCGCGGCGCGCGCCGCCTGCTGGGTGCCGCTGTCGATCAGGTCGGCAATCGCTTCCGCCTGGGCCAGATCGAGCTTGTCGTTGAGGAACGCGCGTTCGGAAAATTCACCCGGCCGCGCCGGCCGCGCGCCGAGCTTGAAGACGCGCAGCAGCAGCATGTCGAGCACCACCGGGCTGCCGTGGCCGTGCAGCTCGAGCACGTCCTCGCCGGTGAACGAGGCCGGGGCGGGGAAGTACAGCGCCAGGCCGCGGTCGATGATCGCGCCGCCGGCATCCCGGAACGTGCGCAGCACGGCGCGGTTCGCCTGGGGTAGATCGCCGAACAGGCTGGCGGCGATCGCGGGTGCGGCCGGCCCGGAAATCCGGATGATGCCGACGCCGCCGCGGCCGGGCGGCGTCGAGACAGCGGCGATGGTGTCGGCGTTCACGTCCCTGAACTGACAGTCGTTAGCGCTTTTTGCGCTTCGGCTGGTGCAGCACCTTGTTGATATGCCATTGCTGCAGGGCGGTCAAGATCGCGTTGGTCACCCAGTAGACGACCAGGCCGGCCGGCATGATGATCGCGAATGCCAGCGCGCCGAGCGGCATGATCATCATGATGCGGGCCTGCATCTTGTCGGCCGGCTGCGGATTGACGCGCATCTGCACGAACTGGGCGATGCCGTACAGAATCGGCAGCACGTAATACGGGTCGGGCGCGGACAGGTCGGTCAGCCAGAACACGAACGGCGCCTGGCGGAGTTCCACGCTGTAGAGCAGTACGTAATAGAGCCCGAAGTAGATCGGCAGCTGCAGCAGCATCGGCAGGCAGCCACCCATCGGGTTGATCTTCTCCTTCTTGTACAGCTCCATCATCGCCTGGCTCTGGCGCTGCCGGTCGTCCTTGTACCGCTCCTGGATCGCCTTGATGCGCGGCTGGAACTCGCGCATTTTCGCCATCGACTGACCGGCTCTCTGGCTGAGCGGGAAAAACACCAGCTTGATCAGGAACACCAGCAGGATGATCGACCAGCCCCAGTTGCCCACCGCCCAGTGGATGGCCTCCAGCACCTTGTACATCGGCTGGGCGATGATCGTGACCTTGCCGTAGTCGACGGTGCGGCCGAGCCCCGGCGCGACGTCGCCCAGACGGTCCTGCAGCTTGGGACCGAGGAACAGCCGCTCGGACACCTGGCCGTCGGCGCCCGGCGCGACCGTGATTTCCGGCAGCACCAGGCCGGACCGATAGCGCGGCCCGGAAATCTGCTGTGCATAGTAATGCGCCGGCATCGCCTGCGGCGGAATCACCGCGGCCAGGAAATACTGGTTGACCATCGCCGTCCAGCCGCCCGCGGTGGTGGCGGAGAACGGGTCTTGCGCAAGTTCGTCGTAGTTGAGCTTCTTATAGTCCTCGCCGTTGAAGATCGCCGGCCCGGTGTACATGTAGCGCGACAGCGAGAAGAGGCTATGCGATTGCGGCACGTAATGGCTGCGGAACTGCGCGTAGGGCGCGAGCTTGAGCGGCTGGCCGCTCGCGTTGGTGATGCGGTAGTCGAGATCGACCTGGTAGTTGCCGCGGTGGAACGTGTAGATCTTGGTGACGATAACGCCGTTGCCGCGCCAGGTCAGCGGCACGCGCAGCTCGTCCTGGCCCGCCTTCAGGGTGTAGCTTGCGGCGGACACCTGAAATACCGGCGGTTGGTCGGACGGCGTCAGACCACGCAGGCCGGTCTGCAACACCAGCCGGTGGGACGGCTCGGGCGTCAGCAATTCAACCGGCGGCGACGACGGCTCCTGCGTCTGCGGATACTGGAGCAGCGAGACACGCCGCACGTCGCCGCCCGCGGTGTCCAGCGTCACACGCATCGTGTCGGTCTCGACCGTCACATCCCGGCCGTGCGCCAGCGGCGCCGCGCCGACGATTTTCGCGTTCGCGGCCGGCGTCGCGGCGCCGGCTGCCGGCGCGGCCGGTTCCGGAATCATGCTGCTGGACGGCGCCGCATTGGCCGACGTGGCCGTCTGCTGCTGCGACTGCACGGGCGGCGCCTTCGGCCCGTAGTCCTGCATCCAGGCATTGAAAATCAGGTAGCCCACCAGCCCGAGGGCGGCGAGCAGGAACATGCGGCGGTTATCCATGGTGGTAGCCGTGTCGAAGTTCGCCGGGAACCGGATCGACGCCGCCCGGGTGCCACGGGTGGCAGCGGCCGAGACGCCGGATCGCAAGCCAGCTGCCGCGCAGCGCGCCGAAGCGCCCGATCGCGGTGGCGGCGTACGCCGAACAGGAAGGGTAAAAGCGGCAACGATTGCCGAGAAGCGGGCTCACCACCGTCGCGTAAACCTTAATTAGTCCGATCAGCAGTCGTCGCATCGTCGTTCAAATCTTGCCACAGGGCGTTGAGCTGGGCGCTGAGCGCTCCATTGGGTTCGAGACGCGCCGCCGGACGGGCCATGACGACGGCATCCCAGCCGGCAAGCCGCAGCTGTTGCTGGCGGAAGGTTTCACGCACCAGCCGCTTGAGCCGGTTGCGGTCGACCGCGCGGCGCGCCGCCTTGCGGGATATCGCCAGTCCCAGCCGCGCGTGAGCCTCGCCGTTGGGCGCGGCGACAATGGTGAACAGGGAGCCGCTGATGCGCCGGCCCTGGCGGAAAACGCGAGTGAATTCGTCCGCTTTCGTCAGTCGTTGGCGACGCGAAAAGCGGTTCGCGTTCACCGCCAACGGCAGCGTGACGCTGCGATCAGGGGCAGAGCCGCGCGCGACCTTTTGCCCGCCGTGCCTTGAGCACCCGGCGGCCGTTCTTGGTTGCCATGCGCGCGCGAAACCCGTGGGTGCGCTTGCGATGAAGATTGCTGGGCTGATACGTTCTTTTCATGGCGCGTGGGCCGCTCTGTCGACTCGAGTGAAAGCGGGCTATTAAATCGTTTCGCGGCGCTTGTGTCAACAAAGCCGCTCCGCAGGACGATACCGCGTTGTAAGGCCGCCAGCCTGTGGATAACCACCGGCGTCAGGTATAGACTGCGAGGTCGGCGGGGGCCCGCCCGAAATCCACCGATGCCGGAAGATACCGCGTTTGTAATGAGTGACACCGATCCAAGCGGCACTGCCGCGCCGCCGCTATGGCAACGCT
This sequence comes from Gammaproteobacteria bacterium, assembly GCA_035701285.1. Classification (GTDB taxonomy): domain Bacteria; phylum Pseudomonadota; class Gammaproteobacteria; order Natronospirales; family DASSBR01; genus DASSBR01. The sequence goes on from DASSNT010000037.1 coordinate 20,026, forward strand.
GCGTAAACCACCTGGAAGGCGAACTGTCCGAACAGGAACTGAATACCTGGATTCGGCCGCTGCAGGCGCGCCCGGAAGCCGGTGAGTTGCGCCTGCTGGCGCCCAACCGCTTCGTGCGCGACTGGGTGCGCGACCATTTTCTGCAGCGCATCGTCGAGCTGGTGCGCTCGCTGGAACCGGCGGGCAAATGGGTAGTGAACCTGACGGTCGGCGACAGCGCGCCGGCGGCGGTCGAATCGCGCTCGCCGCGGCGCAAGCCGGACGCGGTGGGCAACCCGGTCAATCCGGCCTACACGTTCGAAAGCTTCGTTGAAGGCAAGTCGAACCAGCTCGCCAAGGCAGCGGCGCAGCAGGTCGCCGAAAACCCGGGAACCGCCTATAACCCGCTGTTTCTGTACGGTGGCGTGGGCCTCGGCAAAACCCACTTGATGCACAGCGTCGGCAACAAGCTGATCGAGCGCCGGCCCGACGCGCGTATCGCCTACGTGCACTCGGAGCGCTTCGTGGGCGACATGGTCAAGGCGTTGCAGCACAACACGATCAACGACTTCAAGCGCCGCTACCGCTCGCTCGACGCGCTGCTGATCGACGATATCCAGTTTTTTGCCGGCAAGGACCGCTCGCAGGAAGAATTTTTTCACACCTTCAACGCGCTGCTCGACGGCCGCCAGCAGATCATCCTGAGCTGCGATCGGCATCCGAAAGAGGTGCAGGGCCTGGAGGAACGGCTGAAATCGCGGTTCGGCTGGGGCCTGACGGTCACCATTGAGCCGCCGGAGCTCGAAACCAGCGTCGCGATCCTGATCGTCAAGGCGCGCCAGGAAGGCGTCGAACTGCCGGACGAGGTGGCCTTTTTCATCGCGCAGCGAATCCGGTCGAACGTGCGCGAGCTCGAAGGCGCGTTGCGCCGGGTCATCGCTAATTCCCGCTTCACGGGCCAGCCTATTACGATAGGATTCGTCAAGGAGGCGCTGCGCGACCTGCTGGTGCTGCAGCAAAAGCTGATTACGCTCGAAAACATCCAGAAGGTGGTGGCAGACTATTACAAAATCCGGGTGGCGGATTTGCTGTCCAAAAAGCGCAGCCGGTCCATTACGCGGCCGCGACAGGTGGCGATGTCGCTGGCGAAGGAACTGACCAGCCACAGCCTTCCGGAAATCGGCGATGCGTTCGGCGGCCGGGACCATACGACGGTTTTACACGCGCGGCGCAAGGTGGATGAACTGCGACGCGATGACATGCGTGTGGAAGAAGATTATCAAAACCTGTTGAGAATGCTGACAGGTTAATGGGGGCAAGCTGTGGATATCCTGACGGAGCCGGGCGCTTCTGAATTCATGGACAGGTTATCCACAAGGCGTCCAACGATTGCCAAGAGGCTGCTCCGGCGGCTGGCGTGATGAACAAGCGGCTGAAATTAAAGTGAATTATAAAGCTACACACAGGTCGATGCGGGCCTAATAGTTATAACTATTCTCTTAAAATTAAAGATTCTTTTAACTAGAACAAACGGTGGTGGCCATGAAGTTCGAAATGTCGCGCGACGCACTGCTCAAACCCATCCAGGCGGTTATCGGCGTCGTGGAACGGCGTCAGACGATGCCGATCCTGTCGAACCTGCTGATCGCGGCCGATGCGAACAGGTTGACGTTGACGGGCACGGATCTGGAAGTCGAGTTGACCGCGGAAACGGAACTGTCCTGCGACGATGGCGGCGAGGTGACGGTGCCGGGGCGCAAGCTGCTCGATATCTGTCGGGCGTTGCCGGAAGGCGCCACCATAAAAGTCGCGCTCGACAAGGAACGGCTGCAGGTGCAGTCGGGCCGCAGCCGCTTCAACCTGTCGACGTTGCCGGCGGCCGAATTCCCTGTTGTTGAGGACGTCGACACTCAAATAAGGTTTTCTATCCCGCAGAATATACTGAAGGAATTGCTGGACCGAACCCATTTTTCCATGGCCCAGCAGGATGTGCGCTACTACCTTAACGGTTTGCTGCTCGAAATTGCCGAGGGCAAAGTTCGCGCGGTGGCGACGGATGGACACCGGCTGGCGCTCTGCGAGGTCGCTGCGGACGTCGGTGATGCACCCGCGCAGCAGGTGATCGTGCCGCGCAAGGGCGTGCTGGAGCTGCAACGGCTGTTGGGCGACACCGATGCACCGGCGGAAGTCGAACTCGGCGGCAACAAGATTCGGGTGCGGATCGGCGAGTTGCGCTTTACGTCCAAGCTGATTGACGGCCGCTTTCCGGATTACGATCGCGTCGTGCCGAAAGGCGGCGACAAAGTGGTGAAGGCGAATCGGCTGCTGATGCGCGATTCGTTGGGCCGCGCGGCGATTCTCTCGAACGAGAAATACAAGGGCGTGCGCCTGCAGCTCGACGACAACCGGGTCCGGATCCAGGCGCACAACCCGGAGCAGGAAGAAGCGGAGGACGAGTTCGAGGCGGACTACGACGGCGGTGAACTGGAAATCGGCTTCAACGTGGTTTATCTGCTGGATGCGCTGGGCGCCCTGGACAGCGAGGACGTGATCCTGCAGTTGAGCGATGCCAACAGCAGTTGCCTCATTCTGGATCCGGAGAAGGATGGGCACCGTTACGTCGTGATGCCGATGCGGCTGTAGCGTTTCCGTTGAGTCTTGTTGAGCTCGGCCTCCGGGATTTCCGCTGCTTTGAAGCGGCTGACTTGCGGTTGGCCGACACCAATCTGATTATCGGCCCGAACGGCGCCGGTAAGACCAGCCTTATCGAAAGTATCTATTTCCTCAGCCGGGCGCGGTCGTTTCGGACCGGGCGCCTCGACAGTCTGGTGCGCGAGGGCGGGGCCAGGCTGCAGGTGTTCGGCGCCGTCGCGGCCGGCCAGCGGGATATCCGGATGGGCGTCGAACGCGACCGCGATGGTCTTCGGGCGCGCTTCGACGGCGCGCCGGCGGAGAGCATCGCGACGCTCGCGCAGGCGCTGCCTGTTCTGGTCATCGAGCCGCACAGCCACCTGCTGGTGGAAGGCGGGCCCGCATCGCGGCGCCGCTTCATTGACTGGGGCACGTTCCACGTGGAACAACAGTTCCTGGGCCACTGGCGCCGCTTCCGGCGTGCACTTTCGCAGCGTAATGCGCTGCTGAAGCAGGGGGCACCGGCACGGCTGCTGGCGGCGTGGAATGACGAATACGTCGACGCGGCAACTGCCGTAGATCAGGCCCGCCGGGTTTGGCTCCGCGCCTTTGGCGCCGAACTTCCCGGGACCGCCGCGAAGCTTTTGCCTGATGTCGCGGTCGGCACGCGCTACCGACCGGGTTGGGCCGCTGCCGTACCCCTTCCGGAGGCGCTCGAACGAGCGATCGATACCGACCGGGAGCGCGGGATGACGACCGTCGGGCCGCACCGCGCCGATCTCGTTCTGACGTGGGACGGGCTGCCAGCGCAGGAACGGGTGTCACGCGGGCAGCAAAAGCTGCTGGCAATTACGATGCTTCTGGCGCAAGCGACGGTGTACGCCAATGAACACGGTGAACGGTGCACCTTGCTGGTCGACGATCCGGCGGCGGAGCTGGACTCGGACCGGCTCGAAAGGCTGATGCAGATGCTGCGTGATCTTGACGTTCAGCTGGTGATCACCGGAACTCAGGCGGAACCGCTGCGGACCTGCGTCGGGTCGCCGATGATGTTCCACGTGGAACAGGGCGCCTTGCGCGAGGTGGTATAATAGGGAGTCGACTTTGGAGTAATTCTATGGCGGAAGCCCCCCGTTACGATTCGCACAATATCAAGGTTCTGAAAGGCCTCGACGCCGTCCGCAAACGCCCCGGCATGTACATCGGCGACACCGATGACGGGACCGGGCTGCATCACATGGTGTTCGAGGTCGTCGATAACTCAATCGATGAGGCGCTGGCGGGCTATTGCTCCGAAATCGGGGTCACGCTGCACGCCGACGAGTCGGTCACCGTCACCGACAACGGCCGCGGCATCCCGGTAGACATGCATGAAGAGGAAGGTCGTTCGGCGGCCGAGGTCATCATGACCGTCCTCCACGCCGGCGGCAAATTCGATGACAATTCCTACAAGGTCTCCGGTGGCCTGCATGGTGTCGGCGTGTCTGTCGTCAATGCGCTGTCCGAGTACCTGTTGCTGACGATTCACCGCGACGGCCAGATCCACGAGCAGCGCTACACGCTGGGCGAGCCCGACGCACCGATGAAGACTACCGGCGACACGACCACCAGTGGCACGCGCATCCGCTTCAAGCCCAGCGCCGAGATATTCACTAATATCGAGTTTCATTACGACATCCTTGCCCGCCGGCTGCGCGAGCTGTCGTTCCTGAACTCGGGCGTGCGCATCGTGCTGACCGACGAGCGCACCGAAAAGCAGGACGTCTTCGAGTATGAAGGCGGCATCCGCGCGTTCGTGGCGCACCTGAACCGCAACAAGACGCCGCTGCACGAGGATGTCGTGCATTTCAGCGCCGAGCGCGACGGCATCGTTGTCGAGGCCGCGCTGCAGTGGAATACGTCTTACCAGGAAGCGGTGTTCTGCTTTACCAACAATATTCCCCAGCGCGACGGCGGCACCCACCTGGCCGGCTTCCGCGCCGCGCTGACGCGCACGGTCAACCAGTACATCGAAGCGGAAGGGCTGGCCAGGCGCGAAAAGGTGACGCCGTCCGGCGACGATGCTCGCGAGGGCTTGACCGCCGTGCTCTCCGTCAAGGTGCCGGACCCGAAGTTCTCCTCGCAGACCAAGGACAAACTGGTCTCGTCCGAGGTCAAGGGCGTGGTCGAATCGCTGATGGCCGACAAGGTCCAGGATTTCCTGCTCGAATTCCCGCAGCAGGCAAAGGTGATCGTCGGCAAGGTGATCGACGCGGCGCGGGCGCGCGAAGCGGCGCGCAAGGCGCGGGAGATGACCCGCCGCAAGGGCGCGCTGGACGTGGCCGGTCTGCCCGGTAAGCTGGCGGATTGCCAGGAGCGCGATCCGTCGCAGTCCGAACTGTTCCTGGTCGAGGGCGATTCCGCCGGTGGCTCCGCCAAGCAGGGGCGCGACCGTCGCTACCAGGCGATTCTGCCGCTGAAGGGCAAGATCCTGAACGTGGAAAAAGCCCGCTTCGATAAAATGCTATCTTCAGCCGAAGTTGGGACTCTAATTACAGCCCTTGGCTGCGGGATCGGCCACGAAGACTTCGATCCGGACAAGCTGCGTTATCACCGCATCATCATCATGACGGACGCCGACGTCGACGGCTCGCACATCCGTACGCTGCTGCTGACGTTCTTTTACCGGCAAATGCCGGAGCTGGTGGAGCGCGGGCACATTTACATCGCTCAGCCGCCGCTGTTCAAGATCAAACGGGGCAAGCAGGAAAGTTATGTCAAGGACGAGGCGGAGCTGAATGCGACGCTGCTGCAGTCCGCGCTCCAGGGCGCCGCGCTGCACGTTTCCGGCGATGCGCCGCCGATTGCCGATGCCGCGCTGGAGGATCTGGCCCGCCGCTACATGAGCGTGCAGGCGATGATCCAGCGTTGGGCGCGCCGCTACGACGCGACGGTGCTGGAAAAGATGATTTATATGCCGACGGTCGACGGCGAGCTGTACGCGGACCCGGTGCGTCTGCGTCGGTGGCTGGAAACACTGGAAACGCGCCTGAACGCGGATGACGGCCAATCCTACCGCTACGCGCTCGATACGGTCGACGAGCCGGATCGCGGCGCACCGACGATCCGGATTCGGCGCAAACATCACGGCATTGCCAACGAGCGATTGATCCAGCGGGAATTTTTCAGTTCCGGCGAGTATCGGAAGCTTACGGAGCTGGGCGAAAGCCTGCAGGATTTGCTCGGCGAAGGCGCCTACGTGCAGCGCGGCGAGCGCAAGGAGCCGGTGACGTCGTTCAGGCAGGCGATCAACTGGTTGCTCGACGAGTCGAAGCGTGGCCAGAGCATTCAGCGCTACAAGGGTCTGGGTGAAATGAACCCGGAGCAGCTCTGGGAAACGACGATGAACCAGGAGACCCGGCGGCTGCTGCAGGTGCGGATTGAAGATGCGGTCGCGGCGGACGAGATTTTCACCACGCTGATGGGCGACCATGTCGAGCCGCGACGTGACTTTATTGAGAGAAACGCGCTTGAGGTATCCAACCTCGACGTGTAAACCCGGCGCACGTTGCGGTAACTACTTTCCCGGGTTCGGCATCCTGCCTCGCACAGCCCGGAAACCAGTTACCGCAACGCACGCCTCTGCTCATGCGATTCCGGGCGTCGACTGCGCTTTTTCGGCACCTTGGGGAGAACAGTTCCGGCGTAGTCCGGCGTGATGTCTTTCATCTGGGCTTCAATCCACTTCTGCGCTTCGTTGGCGACGACCTCCAAAGGTCGGCCGTTGGTGTAGATCGGCTTGCCGATGCGCACGACGATCAGGCCCGGCCGCTTCAGGATGCCGTTGCGGCGCCAGAAATCGCCGGCGTTGTGTGCCACCGGCACGATGGGCCTGCCGGCCTTTTCCGCCAGCAGAATGCCGCTCATGCCATAGCGCCGCGTGGTGCCCGGCGGCATGCGGGTGCCTTCCGGAAAGATCATGACCCAGCGCCCTTCCGCGAGCCGCTCGCGACCCTGCTCGATGACCTGCTCAACCGCGCGGCGGCCGGCGCCGCGATCAATCGCAATTGGCTTATAGAATTTGAGCGCCCAGCCGACGAACGGAATCGCCATCAGGCTTTTCTTCAGCACCCAGCACTGGCGCGGAAAGACGACGATTTGCGCGATCGTCTCCCACATCGACTGGTGCTTCCAGAACGCGACGCCCGCCTGGTCCGGGATGTTTTCCGCGCCCTCGACACGGTAGTCAAGGCGGCAGATGATGCGCAGCGCGCCCAGCGTCAGGTTCGCCCATGCGGCGGGGATGGCCTCGCGCCACGCCGCCGGCATCAGGGGGCTGAACAGTACGCCAATCGCGTAGATGACGACCGAGACCAGCATGAAAGTGGTAAACACCACCGAACGAAATAGCAGCATGAAATTCTATTGACCTGTCAGGTGATCCGCCACCGCGGCAAGATCGCTGAATACCGCGACGTCCGGTGCGCTGTCGAGCGCGGCAAGCGTCGCCTCGCCCTGCCCCGTTCGCACCAGCAGTGGCCGCGCGCCGACCGCGCGCGCGGCATTGATGTCCTTGAGTGTGTCGCCGACAAACGGCACGCCTTGCAGACCGACGTTCAGCCGATGCCCGATCTCGCGCAGCAGGCCGGGCGCCGGCTTGCGACAATCGCAATGATCCTCCGGCCGGTGCGGACAATACACCAGCAAATCGATTTCGCCGCCGGCGTTTTTGACCGCGGCGAGCATGCGCGCGTGAATAGCGTCGAGATCCGCCTGGGAGAACAGCCCGCGCGCAATACCGGCCTGGTTGCTTGCGATCGCGACGCGCCAGCCGGCCTGCTTGAACCGGGCAATGGCTTCCAGGCTGCCCGCAATCGGGTGCCACTCGTCGGCGTTCTTGATGTAGTCCGGCGAGTCGTGGTTGATGACGCCGTCGCGGTCGAGGATGACGACTTGATTATTCATCATGTCTCGACTTGGATTCGCGCCCAGTCTGCCGTTTGCTTGAACAGGCCGTGCAGTGAATCGAGCAGCGCAAGCCGGTTGGCGCGCACCGTCGGGTCCTCGGCCATCACCAGCACCTCGTCGAAAAATCGGTCGACCGGCTCGCGCAGCGTGGCCAGCGTCGTCAGCGCCGCCTCGTAGTCGCGCTGTCCGACGAAGCTCGCGACCTGGTCACGGGACGCCTCGATCGCCTCATGCAGATCGACCTCCGCCGCTTCGACAAGGCACGCGGGGTCGGCCGGCTGGTCCGCCGATTCAACTGCCTGGCGCAGGATATTGGCGCAGCGCTTGTTCGCCGCCGCCAGCGCCTGCGCCGCCGGCCGATCGACGAACGCGGCCAGCGCGGTAATGCGCGCATCGACATCCGCTGGGTTGTCGAGGTCGAGCGCCAGCACCGCGTCGACGACATCGGCCCGGATGTCGTAGTGGCTGCGTAGTCGTTCCAGAATAAACTCGCGGATTTCCGCCGTCAGCGCCGCCTTGTCATCCACCGGTACCGGCTGTGCGGCGACGGCCGCGGCGATCGCTTCCGCCAGATTCAGGTCCAGCGGCGCTTCGAGTGCAATGCGCACGATGCCGGCCGCTGCGCGGCGCAGGGCAAACGGATCCCTATCGCCGCTTGGGCGCTTGCCGAGCGCAAAGGCGCCGGCAATCGTGTCGAGCCTGTCGGCGAGCGCGAGGCGCCGGCCGATGGGCGTGGCGGGAATCGGATCGCCCGCCTGTTGGGGCAGATAATGTTCGCGAATAGCCGCGGCGACCGCCTCCGGCTCGCCGCCGGCCGCCGCATAATGACCGCCCATGACGCCCTGCAGTTCCGGGAACTCGCCGACCATGTCGGTGACCAGGTCGCATTTGCACAGCACCGCCGCGCGCGCCAGCAGCGCGTCGCCCATGTCGTCCGCCGGCGCCAGCCTGGCCGCCAGCGCTCCGATGCGTTGCGCCTTGTCCGCCAGGCTGCCGAGGCCGGCCTGAAAAACGATTTCTTCAAGCTGGGCCGTTCGCGCCTCGAGCGGCGTGCTGAGATCGGTCTGCCAGAAAAACATTGCGTCCGCGAGGCGCGGGCGCACGACCCGCTCGTTGCCCCGGCGCACCGCATCCGGGTCGCGGCTGTCGATGTTGCTGATGGCAACGAAATGCGGCATCAGCTTGCCTTTATCGTCGCGGATTGGAAAGTAGCGCTGCTGCCCTTCGAGCACGGCCACCACGACTTCTTCCGGCAGGGTCAGAAAATCTGCGGCAAAGCTGCCCGTGACCGGCACCGGCCATTCAACCAGCGCCGCCACTTCAGCGGCGAGCTCGGCGGCGCGAACGGCCTTGCCGCCGCCGGCTTGCGCGGCACGATCCGCCAGATCCTGCACCGTCACCGCCAGCCGCCCGCCCGAATCATCCAGTTCGACGTGGCCAGTATCACGGAGCTGCGCGGGGTAGCGCGCCGGCGACTCGATCGTAATCGGCTCCGGGTGATGGAATCGGTGACCGCGGCTGTCGCGGCCGGCGCTCACGCCCAGCAACTCGCAGTCGACGACCTGCTCGCCGTGCAACATGACCAGCCAATGCACCGGCCGGATGAAACCCGCATCGCCCGAGCCCCACCGCATGCGCCGGGGAATCGACATGCCGGCCACCGCGGTTGCGACCGCCTTGGCCAGCACGGTTGCTGCCGGCCGGCCGGCAATCGATTGCCGATAGGCCAGCCGTTCGCCCTTATCCGTTTGCCGTCGCTCCAACTCACCGACCATGACGCCGCAGGAGCGCGCGAAACCGTCCGCTGCCCGGGTTGGCGTACCGTCGGCATCGAACGCCGCGGCTACTGCCGGCCCCAGCCGTTCCTCAACCCGATCCGGCTCGCCGGCGCGTACGGCCGGCAGAACCACCGCCAGGCGGCGCGGCGAGCAGTACCATTCCGAAGCTGCCCCGGCGTCAATCAGTCCGGCGCCGGCGACAGCTTTGACGATGCGGTCGTGGAAGTCGCGCGCGAACACCCGCAGCCGCTTCGGCGGCAGTTCCTCGGTGCCGATTTCGACCAGGAAGTCTTCAGACATCCGCCGTCTCCCGATCGCATAGCGGGAAGCCCAGCGCCTCGCGGCTCGCGTACCAGGCTTCAGCCACGGCGCGCGACAGCGCCCGCACCCGCAGGATGAAGCGCTGGCGCTCGGTTACCGAGATCGCGTGGCGGGCGTCGAGCAGGTTGAACGTATGCGAGGCTTTCATCACCATTTCATAGGCCGGCAGCGGCAGCGCGTCTTCGAGCAGGCGGCGGCATTCGCTTTCGCAGGTGTCGAACGCGCCGAACAGCGCGGCCACGTTCGCCTCCTCAAAGTTGTACTTCGACATTTCGACTTCGTTCTGGTGGAAGACGTCGCCGTAGCTGAGGCCGCGGTCGTTCCAGGCGAGATCGTAAACGCTGTCGACGCCTTGCAGATACATCGCGATGCGTTCGAGTCCGTAAGTCAACTCGCCCGTCACCGGCCGGCATTCAAGCCCGCCGGCCTGCTGGAAATAGGTGAACTGGCTGATTTCCATGCCGTTCAGCCAGACTTCCCAGCCGAGCCCCCAGGCGCCCAGCGTCGGCGACTCCCAGTTGTCCTCGACGAAGCGGATGTCGTGCACCAGCGGGTCGATGCCGAGCGCCGCCAGCGAGCCGATATACAAGTCCTGGATGTCGAGCGGCGACGGCTTGATTACCGTCTGGAACTGGTAATAGCGCTGCAGCCGGTTGGGGTTCTCGCCGTAGCGGCCGTCGGTCGGCCGTCGGCAGGGCTGCACATAGGCCGCGGCCCAGGGCTCCGGCCCGATCGCCCGCAGAAAAGTGCCGGTATGGAACGTGCCGGCGCCGACTTCCATATCGTAAGGCTGCAGAATCGCGCAGCCGCGCGCCGCCCAGTATTGCTGCAGGGCAAGGATCAGGCTTTGGAAATCGCGCGTGGCATCCATTGGGCGTCGCGGCCGCTTCAAAAACGCCGCAGTATAGCCCGGCGCACTGCCCCGATGCACGTTTACAGGCGCGGCCTTCTGTATAATACGCGCCGTTCGCCCCCATCCACCTCAGCCGCGGAGGCTCGCCGTCCATGCAACCCAAAGAAGTCCTGAAACTCATCGAGGACAAGGACATCCGATTTGTCGATTTCCGGTTCACGGATGCGAAGGGCAAGGAGCAGCACCTGACGGCCCCGGCGCACAGCGCGGACGAGTCGCTGTTCGAGGAAGGCAAGATGTTCGACGGCTCGTCGATCGCGGGCTGGAAGGGCATTCACGAATCCGACATGATCCTGATGCCCGACCCGGCCACCGCGGCGCTCGACGTGTTCTGCGAGGAGCCGACGCTGAGCCTGGTGTGCGATGTCGTGGAACCGGCGACGATGCAGGGCTACGGCCGCGATCCGCGCTCGCTGGCGCGGCGTGCCGAAGCGTACCTGAAATCCACCGGCGTGGCGGACACGGCCTACTTCGGCCCGGAAAACGAATTCTTTATCTTCGACGACGTGCGCTGGGGCTCGGCGATCAACGGCGCGTTCCACGAGATCGACTCGCAGGAAGGCTTCTGGAGTTCCCGCCGCCGTTTTGAAGAAGGCAACATGGGCCACCGGCCCGGCCTCAAGGGCGGCTACTATCCGGTGCCGCCGGTCGATTCGCTGCACGACATCCGCGCCGCGATGTGCATCGCGCTCGAAGACTTCGGCCTCAAGACCGAAGTACATCATCACGAGGTGGCGACCGCCGGCCAGTGCGAGATCGGCGTGGCTTTCAATACGCTGGTGCGCAAGGCCGACGAAGTGCAGACGTTCAAGTACGTGATCATGAACGTCGCGGCGAGCTACGGCAAAACGGCAACCTTCATGCCCAAGCCGCTGGTCGGCGACAACGGCAGCGGCATGCACGTGCACCAGTCGCTGACAAAGGACGGCAAGAACCTGTTCACCGGAGACGGCTACAGCGGCCTGTCGGAGACCGCGCTCTATTACATCGGCGGTATCATCCGCCACGCGCGCGCGCTCAATGCTTTCGCCAACCCGAGCACCAACAGCTACAAGCGCCTGGTGCCGGGCTTCGAGGCGCCGGTCATGCTCGCCTACTCGGCCCGCAACCGCTCGGCGTCGATCCGCATCCCGCATATCACCAACCCGAAAGCGCGGCGCATCGAGGTGCGGTTTCCGGACGGCATGGCGAACCCGTACTTCCTGTTCAGCGCGATGATGCTCGCCGGCCTCGACGGCATCCAGAACAAGATCCACCCGGGCGAGCCGATGGACAAGGATCTGTACAACCTGCCGCCGGAAGAAGAAAAGAACGTGCCGCAGGTCAGCTTCTCGCTGGAGCAGGCGCTGGAGTCGCTGGACCGCGATCGCGAATTTCTGAAAGCAGGCGACGTCTTTACCGACGACCTGATCGACTCATACATCAAGCTCAAGTCGCAGGACGTACAGCGCCTTAGAATGACCACTCATCCGATAGAATTCGAGATGTACTACAGCGCGTGAACCGCCTCCTATAATGTCTCTTGTTCCCTCTCCTTCGGGAGAGGGACGGAACGGAGGCAAAAAAGCATGAAACAAATCGCCTTGATAATGCTGGCGACGCTGGCGCTGACTCCGGCCTGGGCGGCGACCCTGTACAAATGGACCGACAAGAATGGCGTCGTTCATTATTCGGATCAGCCGCACGAGGGCGCCAAGCCGGTTGATCTGCCGGGGCTTTCGAGCTTCTCGACACCGAGGCCACAGCCGCGATCGGCAAACCACGACAAGGCCGAGCCGGCCCAGTCCTTCAAGCAGTTCACCGTCCGCTCCCCCAGGGCGGAAGAAACGGTACACGCCGACAATGGGCAGGTGCCGGTTCAGGTGGCAATCAATCCACCGCTGCAGGGCAACCAAAAGCTGGTGTATACGCTCGACAATCAGCACGTCGGTACCACCGCGTCGAATTCCATTACGCTGACCAACATCGACCGCGGCACGCACACGCTCAAGGTCACGGTCGTCAACGGCAGCGGCGAGACGGTGGCCAGCGCGCCGGCTGTAACGTTCTACGTCCGCCACCATTCGGCGTTGCACAAGAAGAACCCGGCCAACCAGTTTCCGCAGGGGCCGGCCAACAACAACAACGCTTTCAGGTTTCCTCGCGGCAAGAACCCGCCGCACTAGTCCGTGCGGCCCCTCTACGGCGAGCCGACGACCTCGCGCTGATAAACCCGATGCGGATTGCCTTTGTAGATGCCGAAGGCGGCTCGGCTGGAGGGATCGTTATCGTAGGCGCCGTCGCCGTTCCAATCGAACTGCAGCCACATCGGTACGTTGGCCGTTACGTCCACCGTGCCCTGATGGCTGGCGCCAGGCGCCGACAACGACAGGTCGAAGTCGCCTGGCGTGGTGGCCGCGGGCAGCTGCGTAAATGTCTCCGTGGTGTCCCCGATGGTGAACAGGCTGCCCGAATACGGTTGGAAGTTAGCGAGCACAACGTCGGTGATCGATGTGCAGCTATCGCCAGCATTAACGACAAACCCGCTGTTACCGTCCTTGTAGTATTGCGCGACCATCTGCATCGGTAACGGCAACAGCTCGGAACCGACCGCGTTATTGATGAACACGCGGCCGTAGCGCATCTCGTTGCCGCTGTCGAACGGAATATCGTTGAACACCACCGGATTGCCCGCGGTAACGCCATTAATGGTGGCGACCGTCACGCCATCCACATCCTCTACATTAATACTCAGGTCAATCAGCGAGTCGAAAGGCGCGACCGGTGCAGCATGCGCATAGTCGAGTCCGGCGGTGCCGGTTGAAAAAGTCAGCGTGCCTGTCCCGTTCCCGCCGTCGGCAATTGCCGGATCGCTCGCCGTCGACGGCAATGCGGCTGGCACGACAGTATCGAGCGCGGCGGGTGCGCCTGCATCCGTGTAGCTTCGTCCGCTCAGGCTGTTATTGGTCAGCCGCCACAGAATGCCGCTGTAGTTCGTCGTTGTCTGGTTCTGCGCATTCTGCGCGGTAATGGCGATCACGGGCTTCGTGCCGAACTGGAAAGTCTGGCCGGTATAAGTGAACCCGCCCGCTACGCAGCCGGTCGCAAAGCGCGGCGCGTTCAGCGTCACGGCAAAATGGTCCGGCACGAATCGACCGACGCTGAACGTGCCGGAATAGATGTACCGCTCGGCAATGCTCGACCCGTCCGTCAGGTCGACATCGGAAAAATGCTCATCAATCAACCTGGTGCTGAAGGCGCCCGCCTCACTGTACGTTGCCGTTGTCGTTACGATTGTGCCGTTAGCGCCCCACGTTCCGGTTGTAAACGCGCCGGGAATGCAGCCTGAACAACCGGCGATGGCCGGCTGCAGTGGCAGTTCGGGCTCCGGACTGCCGTCGTAGTTCGATGTCACCACGCCATTGGCATTCAGCGCCGGGACCGCTACGCGGAACGGCTGGCCGGCGTTATGGACGTGCGTGCTGCCGACCGATGTGACGTCGAGCGTGTTCAATGTGCCGGCCGTGGTCCTCGTGTCGTCCTGCACCAGTACAGCACCGAGCCGGTCCGGCCGGATAGCAAACATGTCATTCGAGCAGTAGGTTTGACCGCCGTCAATAATCAGGATGCGCGCCCGCCGCCAGGCGTTGTTTTCGGTGAAGGCAGGCATGGTGGTGCGGTTGTTGGTCGCGTTTTTAAAATCTACTGTCCAGGTTTGAAGCCCCATCCAGCCGGTTGGATCGACAGTATTGAGCGGAACGGCATTGGCTGGGCAGGCTGTAGTACTGTCGTCGTTGGCGGCAATCAGCTCAACCGTGACGGAACCCTGGAAATTTCCGTTGGCCAAGGTAACGATATCGAGCGAAACCGGCACTCCGGCAACCTTCGTTTTTATCCAGCCGATGGTTTCGCCGACAGGGGTAATCGGATCAAAGGCATTAAATCCGCTGGTGAGCGCGCTGACTGCAATAATGCCCGCAGCCGGATTAACGGCGGGATTGGTCACATCGGTGGCGACGATAGTCGTGTCACGAGGCGCGGTATTGAGGGTCACGTCGAAGCTCGTCGTCCCGTTGACGAGCATCTGGTTTGGCGGCATCGGCGCATTGGGATCGTCTGACGTCAGCGCAATTTCATCATTTGCCATCGTGATGACGTTTCCGTAATCATCCACGGCGTTCACCGTCACCGTAAACAACGTTCCGGCAACCGTGGCAGCCGGCACCACAATCTGAAGCTCGGCGAACGCACCGGCGACCACCTCAAAGTCGTTGCTGATACCGGTCGTCGTGCCGCCGGTTTCGGTTGCCGTGAAGCGGCAGGTGTTTGCCTCGCTGATGGTAACGGAGTAGTTATTCAAAACGCCATTGGTGAAGCTTGGCGTTGATCCGTTGCCCTCAGACATA
>DASSNT010000038.1:0-31583 GCA_035701285.1 Gammaproteobacteria bacterium
CCCGGTGCCGATCCAGCGTAGCGGGCGGATGCGCCATCGCGCTTCCACCTCGCGAATCCCGCCCGCCATGTACTGCAGGATGAGGCCGGCGGCCACCGCGATGCCGGCCGCGAATCCCCCGCCCGGCAGGTTGTGCCCGCGCACGAACAGGAATACGCCGAACATCGCGATGAAGGGAAACAGCAATTGCATGATCACGGCGGGTACGGCCAGGTAGTGCGGGGCCGCGTTCGGGAAACGCTGTTGCGGCGGCAGGCCGATGCTTTCCTGTGCCGGACGAAAGCGGCGCAGCAACGCGAAGACCGTCAACGCGACCGCGCCGAGAACCGTGATCTCGCCCAGCGTGTCGAAGCCTCGAAAGTCCACCAGGATCACGTTGACAATGTTCGTGCCGCCGCCTTCGGTAAAGGCGCGCTCCACGAAAAAACGGGAGACGCTGTCGGGCGCCGGTCGCGTCATCACCGCGTATGCCAGTGCCGATACCCCGGCGCCCGATGCGAGCGCGATCAGAAAATCGCGCAGGCGCCGCGCCCGGGCTCGCCGGGTCTTGCGCGCACCGGCCCCGGCGCCCTCGATTCGCTTCGGCAGCCAGCGCAGGCCGAGCAGCAGCAGCACGGTCGTGACCACCTCCACCAGCAACTGCGTCAGCGCCAGGTCGGGCGCGGACAGCCAGACGAAGGTGATACAGGTGGCCAGCCCCGCTCCGCCCGTCAGGATCAGCGCGGCCAGCCGGTGAAACTTGGCGAGCCACGCGCTGCCGATGGCGCAGGCGATGCCCACCGCCCAGAGCAGCGCGAAGGCCGGATCGACGCCGTGCGACGGGCCTTCGCCGGCGTGAAGGCCGCGCACGACCAGCGGCCAGGCGGCCGCGACCAATGCCACGCACAGCAGGAGCTGCAACTGCGGTTGCAGCCGGCGCGTTCCCAGCAGGCGTTCGAGGAAGCGCGCCCAGCGCCAGGACAGCGTAATCATCACGCCGTCGAAAATGCGCTGGCCCTTGATGCGCCGGAACAGCGGCGCGCCCTCGACGCCACTCGAAAGGTATCGCCGCAGCCCCAGATAAAGCAGCGCGCCGCCGGCCAGCGCGATCGCGCTCATCAACAGCGGCTGCGTGAAGCCGTGCCAGACGGCCAGGCTGTAGGCCGGTGTGGCGGCGCCTAGAACGGCGCGCACGGCGGTATTCAGGAACGGGCCCATCGTCAGCGCCGGAACGATCCCGATGATCAGGCAAACCAGTACGAGGAACTCCACCGGGAAGCGCATCCAGCGCGGCGGCTCGTGCGGGATGCGCGGCAGGTCCGCCGCCGGCCGCCCGAAAAAGGTTCCGCGAATAAAGTGTATCGAATACGTTACGCTGAATATGCTGGCCAGCGTCGCGATGTAGGGCAGTGCGGCATCCACCAGCGACCCGCTGTGAGTTTCTATGGTCTCGGCAAAGAACATCTCCTTGGACAGAAACCCGTTCAACAGCGGCACGCCGGCCATCGCAGCCGCCGCCACCATGGCCAGCGTCGCACTGACCGGGATCATCGACCACAGTCCCCCGAGGTGCCGGATATCGCGAGTCCCGCTTTCGTGCTCCACGATGCCCGTGCCCATGAACAGCGACGCCTTGAACGTCGCGTGGTTCACGATGTGGAAGATCGCGGCCACCAGCGCGAGGGGCGCGTCGAGCCCGATTAGCAGCGTGATCAGCCCGAGGTGAGTAATGGTCGAATAAGCCAGCAGCCTCTTGAGGTCCTGCTGGAAAATCGCAAACCAGGCCCCGAGTACGAACGTGATCAGGCCGGCTAAGCCCACCAGCAAGAGCCAGTAGCGGGTCCCGCCGAGCACCGGCCACAGCCGCACCAGCAGAAAGACGCCCGCTTTGACCAGCGTGGCCGAATGCAGATAGGCCGAGACCGGCGTCGGCGCCGTCATCGCGTTGGGCAGCCAGAAATGGAACGGGAACTGGGCGCTCTTGGTCAGCGCGCCGAGCAGGATGAGAATCAAAGTCGGCAGATAAAGCGGACTCGAGCGGATCAAATCCCGCGAACCCAGCACGGTGTCCAGATTGTAGCTGCCGACGATATGGCCGAGTATCAGGATGCCGGCGAACAGGCACAGTCCGCCGCCCACCGTGATCGTCAGCGCCATGCGTGCGCCGTCGCGCGCGCCGGGGTTCTGGTGCCAGTAGCCGATCAGCAGGAACGAAAAGACGCTTGTCAGCTCCCAGAAAAAAGCGAGCTGAATCAAGTTCCCCGATAGCACCAGCCCCAGCATCGCGCCCATGAAGGCCAGCAGGAACGCAAAGAAGCGCGGCACCGGATCCGACGGCGACATGTAGTAGCGCGCATACAGCACCACCAGACCGCCGATTCCCGTGATCAGCATGGCGAACAGCCAGGCGAAGCCATCCATGCGCAGCACGAAATTGAGGCCCAGCGCCGGCAGCCACGGGAGTTCGTAACGGAGGATGTCGCCGGCGGCGACAGCCGGGTAGCATGACGCGACGAGCGCGAGTGCTGCAAGCGCAACAGCGCCGGCCAGCCAGGCCTCCGCATTGCGGTCGTTACTCCGGAACAGCGCGGCCGCGCAACCTCCCGCGAAGGGCAGTGCAACTATCACGATGAGGGCGATCTGATGCGACACCGCGCGTTGCTACTCCTGAGTCGAAAAGGCGGCCTGAAAGCATCTCGATTCGCACTTCCGATGTCAACAAATCAGCGAACGGCGCGGCACCCTTGGGAAGTCGCTCAGCGCATGTCGTGGTTGCCATGAGTTGAGAGCAGTCGCTCCCAGGGTGGCTCGCCTTCCAGCGCCGCCTGCAGATGCGCGACCACCGATTTGAGCTTCTTCGAAGGCTGGCGCGCCTTCGCATATACGGCATGGATGGGATCGGCGGTCGGCCGCGTTCCCGGTATTGCGTCGATCAGCCGGCCGTCGACCAGCGCTTCGGCGGCGATGAACGCCGGCAGCACGGCGAGCCCGAGGCCGGCGACGGCCATGTCGCGCATGATTTCGCCGTTGTTGGCGACGATGCGGCTGCGCACCGTCAGCGAGCGGTGCTTGTCATTTTGCCGCGCGGGCTCAAAGCGCCACACCTGGCTGGAGCGCACATTCGCGTAGCCGATGCAGTCATGATTGGCGATGTCGTCGAGCGAGGCGGGCACGCCGGCGCGCGCGGCATAGTTGGGGCTGCAGCATACAATCCGGCGGGTCGTGCACAAGCGGCGGGCGATTAGCGATGAATCCGGCAAATGCGCGACGCGAATCGCCAGATCGTAACTGCCGCTTTGGAGATCGACGACGCGGTCGTCCAGTTCGAGCACCGCTTCCAGTCGCGGATGGCGTTGCAGAAACGAAGCGAGTATCGGCCCCAGGTACAGCGTGCCGAGACTCATCGGCGCAGTGATGCGCAACGAGCCCGACAACTCGCCATCGGCTGCCGAGACTTCTTCCGCCGCTTCGTCGAGCTGCTGCATGATTGCGCGGCCGCGGACGTGAAAGGTTATGCCTTCGTCGGTCGGCGTGACGCCATGGGTGGATCGATGCAGCAACGCCACGCCCAGCGCCTGCTCAAGATCCGTCACCCGCTTGCTCACCACCGACTTTGACAGGTTGAGCTGCGTCGCGGCGGTACTGATGCTGCCCGTATCGACAACGCGCAGGAAAGCCTCGATATCATCCAATCGGTAACGCATGACAGGAGTTTACCCAATCTACGTTACACTCGCCGGCAACCGAACTTCGCGTTTTGCTGAGGTACAAATGGGTACCGAACGATTAACCGCTTTCAGCGACGGCGTCATTGCCATCATTATCACGATCATGGTGCTGGAACTGGATGTACCGGATAGTGCCAGCCTGGTCGGGCTGAGAGTGCTGGTGCCGGTATTCCTCAGCTACGTGCTGAGCTTCATCTACGTCGGTATCTACTGGAACAACCATCATCATCTGCTGCAGGCGGTCGAGCATGTCAACGGCGGAGTGTTGTGGGCCAACCTGCACCTGCTGTTCTGGCTGACGCTGTTTCCGTTTGCAACCGCGTGGATGGGCGAGAATCATTTCGCCGCCTGGCCGACGGCGACCTACGGGGTCGTGCTGCTGCTCGCCGCCGTTGCGTATTACATCCTGGCGCACGCTTTGATTGCGCTCCATGGCAGGACTTCAGCATTGGCGCAGGCGCTGGGCCGCGACCTCAAGAACATCGTGTCGGTGATTCTTTATGCCGCGGCCATTCCGCTGGCATTCGTGCAGGCCTGGGTGGCCGATCTGCTGTACGTGGCCGTGGCCGTCATGTGGCTTGTGCCCGACCGCCGCATCGAAAGGAACATCGCCCGTTAGCGTCGCACGCCGAACGCGGCGTTCGCCGCCCCAACGGTTCCAAACATAGTGAACCGCCCCTATGTTGTAGGCATCGGCTAATTTTCGGAGATTCGACATGGAAACAGCCAAAGTACACAGCAGCCAGCGGCGCGTGCTCAAGACCGTGCGCGGCCGGCCCACCAGCGACGGCGCCGGCGTGCGCCTGAACCGGGTGATGGGCACCCCGCAGCTCCCCGATCTCGACCCGTTTTTGATGCTCGACGAGTTCCGCTCGGACGACGCCAACGACTACATCGCCGGCTTCCCCAACCATCCGCATCGCGGCTTTGAGACGGTGACGTACATGCTCGCCGGGCGCATGCGCCACGGCGACAACCAGGGCAACAGCGGCCTGTTGACCGCCGGCAGCGTGCAGTGGATGACCGCCGGCCGCGGCATCGTGCATTCGGAAATGCCCGAGCAGGAAGACGGCCTGATGTGGGGCTTCCAGCTCTGGGTCAACCTGCCGGCGAAGGACAAGATGACGGCGCCGCGCTACCAGGACATCGGCCCCGAATCGATTCCAGTCGTCGAGATCGGTGACGGTGTGCGAGTTAAAGTGGTCGCCGGCGAGGTCAACGGCACCGCCGGGCCAGTGACGGCGGTGGCGACGCAGCCCATTTATCTCGACATCGAACTGCAGCCGGGGGCGAGCTACACGGCGGCGCTGCCGGCCGCGCACAACGCGTTCGTTTACGTGTACAAAGGCGCAGCCGATGTGGGCGCGACGGCTGAGCGCACTGCCCGCGGCGAACTATCGGTGCTGGACACTGGTGGCGAATCGGTCATGCTGACAGGTGGAGACGAAGGCGGCCACCTGCTGCTGGTCGCCGGCCAACCGCTCAACGAACCGGTGGCGCGCTATGGGCCGTTCGTGATGAATACCGAGCGCGAAATCCACGAGGCCGTCGCGGACTTTCAGTCAGGGCGCTTTTAGCCGGCGCCCAGGATCGAGACCTGGCCGCTCTGCGACGGCCCAATGCGCAGGCCGGCCTTGTACTTTGTAGCAGGAAACAGCAATGACAGTAATGACAAGAAAGAACGCAATTGCCTGTGCCTTTGCCGCCGTCGCCTGGGCCGCGCTCGCGCCGGCGCCGGCCGCGCCACCCTATGCGGTCTCGCACGCGCTTCCCGAGCCGGTCGTGTTCGCGCCCGGCGTCATATCCACCGGCGATGACGAATCCCACCCAACGTTCACGCCCGATGGGCGCATGCTGTACTTTCTGAGGAACACCCCGCTGTTCGACCATTGGACGGTGGTGGTTTCGCGGTTTGTCGATGGCCGCTGGAGCACGCCGGAAGTCGCGCCTTTCTCCGGTCGGTTCAACGACGCGGATGTCGCCTTCAGCCCGGATGGCAGTTCGCTGTACTTCATTTCCGACCGGCCGGCCGCTCCCGGTGGTAAATCTCGCGACGACACCGACGTGTGGATGATGCGCAAGACCGCCGACGGCTGGAGCGAAGCACGGCACCTCGATGCTGTCAGCAGCCCCGGCTACGAGTGGTTTCCCACCGTCACCGACGACGGCACGCTCTACTTTGGCTCGGCGAGGCGCGATGGCAACCGCGGCCCGGCGGGCACCAGCGACCTGTGGCGCTCGCGACTGGTGGATGGCCGCTATACCGAGCCGGAAAATCTGGGCGACGTAATCAACACATCCGGCCAGGACATCGAGGCCTGGGTCGCGCCCGACGAGAGCTACATTATCTTTTCCTCCAAGGGACGAGCCGATAGTCGTGGCAACTACGATCTCTACATCAGCTACCGCCGGGGCGAAACATGGAGCGAACCGCAAAACCTGGGCGATACCGTTAACTCCGAGGGCTGGGAGTTTGGCGCCAGAATGTCTCCGGACGGCCGGTACCTGTTCTTTACCAGCAACCGCAAGATGTTCGAGCGGCCGCTTGAGCGCCGACTGAGCTACCCTGAGTTGATCGACATGCTGCACAGCCCCGGCAATGGTTTGCGTGATATCTACCAGGTGGACGCCAGCGTGCTGCCCGCGGCACCGGATCGGGTGCCCTAGGCCGCCTTATGCCGCACCCTGACTGGAACGAAAGTTACGCCACCGACGAGGCGCCGCCCTGGGACACGGGCGAGTCGAACGAATACCTCGTCGAGTTCATCCGGTCTCGCGCCGTTAAACCCGGTCGGGCGCTGGACGTCGGCTGCGGTACGGGTACGCACTCGATCTGGCTTGCCGCCCAGGGCTTCTCGGTATTTGGCGTGGACGTCGCCTCACTTGCCGTCGAAAAGGCTCGGGCGAAAGCGGCGGATGCGGACGAGGACTGCCGTTTTGAGGTGCGTGATTTTCTGAACGACGAGATTACCGGCGGCCCGTTCGACTTCGTGTTCGATCTCGGCTGCTTCCATATTTTCGACGCCCACCCGGACCGCACGCGGTTCGCCGCGCAGGTGGCCGCGCTGCTCGCTCCCGGCGGGCGCTGGCTGAGCTTGATCGGTAGCACGGAAGGTCCCGCGCGCGATTCCGGTCCGCCGAGGCGCTCTGCTCGCGACGTGATGGATGCGATCGAACCTTCGCTGGAGATCCTCGAGTTCCGCGCTATCGAATTTCACGCCAACCTGCCGGAACCGCCCGTCGCCTGGTTCTGCCTGTCGCGCCCGCGTCAGTTCCCGGCGCAACCTTCAACACGGCGGGATTAGCAGGCGGGCGCTTCCAGCGAGGAACGGAATCGCCGGTCCCTCAAGTCCGTCCCGGTTCCCTTCGGCTTACTGACCGGCTAAGCTGGCCCCGGACTGGCGGTTTGGGAAAAGGCGAATGCCGGATAGCGATCAATCCGAACAGCTCAAGCTCATGCAGCGCATGGTCGATCTCGCCGTCGAGCGGACCGAGATGGCGCGCACGCGCACCGAGATGTCCGCTGAACGCTCGCGGATGTCTGCGGACCGCTCCCGGATGTCGGCCGAACGCTCGGAGTTCTCGGCGGAGCGTTCCTATCAGAACGCCGAGCGCACTCTGTCGGTCTGGCTCAGGACATCGCTCGCGCTGATGATTTTTGGCATTGCAATCGACCGCTTCGGCCTGATGTTGCGGGAGCTGCCGATTACCGCGGCGGTGGTGCGCCATCCGAACCAGATGTCGACATACACCGGCGCCGCGCTGGTCGGGTTCGGAGTGTTGATGGCGATTTCCACCGGCATCCGCTTTCTTTCCTACGTGGCCGTCTGGCGGCGAAGCCACCGGTTCCCGCCGCGCCACGGGCCGTACCTCGCGCCGTTCTTCGCGTTACTGGTCGCGCTGTTCGGCATTGTGCTGATGGTGCTGATGCTGATAGCCCTGCCGTGATCGAGTTCATCACGCGCATGATAGACACCGGCGGCTATCCGGGTATCGTGCTGCTGATGTTTCTCGAAAACGTGTTCCCGCCGCTGCCGTCGGAAATCATCGTGCCGTTTGCCGGTTACGCAGCGGCGCAAGGGAAATTGACGCTGATCGGCGTCGTCGTCTCCGGCACGATCGGCTCGGTCGCCGGGACGTTCATGTGGTACGGCGTGGCTCGATTGTTCGGCGAAGCACGGCTGCGGCGCATGGTCGACAAGTACGGCCGCTGGATTACGATCGACCAGGACGAGGTCACCCGCGCGAAGTCGTGGTTTGAACGCTACGGCAACTGGGCCGTGTTCTTTGGCCGCCTGATTCCGGCGATTCGCACGTTGATCTCGATCCCTGCTGGCCTGGCCTGCATGCCGCCCCTGCGATTTCTCACGTACACGCTGCTCGGTTCGCTGCTGTGGGTGAGCGTGCTGACCTGGCTCGGGGTGATGCTCGACAAGCACTACCAGCTGGTCGATCAGTTCCTGGCGCCGGTCACCGATGTCATCATTGCCGCCATTGTCATTGCCTACATCTGGCGGGTAGTTCGCTACAAGCGCAGTCGGTGAGCGCGCCCCTGTCGGGAGGAAGAGCCCATTGATTTCCGCGGCGCCTTGGGCTCTACTCTGAGGTTAAATAGAAACGGGGGGCGCCAGGGGGAGGCCGCATGCGGAAATTTTTCATTGCTCCAGTCTTGATTGTTGCTGCTGCTTTCGGCGGCATCAAGCTCTATTTCTGGTATCAAGTCACTCAGGCGGCCGATGCCATGGTGGCGGCTCTTCGTCCCGTCGCACAGGTCAGCTATGGCGGCACGATTGCCACGCTGGGCGGCAAGCTGGGGATCGAGGATATTGAAATCCGACCGGCAGGCTCGATTGCCAGCACCACTATCGAAGCCGTCACCTTTCAGGCTGAC
The DNA here is from genome assembly GCA_035701285.1 of Gammaproteobacteria bacterium. Taxonomy (GTDB): domain Bacteria; phylum Pseudomonadota; class Gammaproteobacteria; order Natronospirales; family DASSBR01; genus DASSBR01. Next base: position 8,599 of record DASSNT010000038.1, read on the forward strand.
AACTTGTGGGAGCTCTACAACGTCAGCACGACGATTCAGGAAGGCCGGTTACCGCCGCAACTGCAGATCAACGTCGTCAACATGGCGTTCGGTCCGGGCAGCGAGATGTGGCAGCAGTATGTCGGCTCGCCCAACGTGCTGGCGGCCGTGCAGCATCGTTTCGAGGCGCTGAATTGCGGGAATCGGACCGGGTTCAGCGGTAGCGATTATGTCGACATGGGTATCCATGAAATATCCGTAAGCATGCATGCCGGTTACAGGTTTCATCCTGAAGAGCAAACGATCAGCTTGTATTTAGATGCTGTTGCCCCGGATTTAAACCAGGGATCGTTGCGCGTGGATTTCGCCACCAACTCCAACGTCCTCCGTCCGCAAGCGCTGCATATGGGTTTGTCACGGCTTGCCGGCGGGCAGCTCAAAATGACGGACCTGGGCTGGAACGCCAAGGTCCGCAAATTCTGCGCCGCTGAAACCGGCGCAACGGAAGCTGAATACGTTGCAGGATATGCCGATGCCGTCTGGCATGAGTTGAGTGTCCTCGGCGTTGATGCCGGCAACACGCTGAAGAAGAGTTATCGCGACTTTCTGATGAGTGATGGTGGCCGCTTCAAGCTGTCATTGAACGCAGCATATCCGATCGATCTGAAGAATCTCCGCTTTTACGCGGCCAATGATATCGTGCAGCTCCTGAATCCGACACTGGCGGTTAATGGACAGCCTGTGTCCTTAAGCGGAATCAAATTCCATGAGGTTTTGTCCAGCGACATCCGCCAAAGCAGATCCAGCCAGACAGGTACTGAAAACGAGGGTGAGAAATACACGTTTTCAAGCTTTCCGCTTGATCAGCTTGATCGGCATTTGCACCAACGGGTGCGTCTGGAAACCCACCTCAGGATTTTTGAGGGCAAGCTGATTTCTATCGAAGACCGCTACGTCACGTTGGAGCTTCAGTCTTACAGTGGTACGCGCGACGTGATTGTGGCGCTGCGGGACATTAATTCGGCGGCGGCAGCCAAGCTTGTCGAGCGAGCCAGTGAGTTAAAAGGACGGCCGGCGCCGGCTATTTAGGATCGGTTCTTCAACGCGCGGGGCCTTCCAGAATGGACATTCGGCCGGCCGTTCATTAGAATCACCCGGATTCACGCCGTTGGTGGTCTTTCAAGGTGGCCACTGACTTCCTGACGCTGAATCATCTCTGATTTTTGCCGCGAACCGCCCGGTTCGCCGGTTTTCTGCGGCCCGATGCGGTCGTGACAGGAGGGGTTCTTGGATCAGCCGGCCATACTTGCACTTGCCGACGGGACGATCTTCCGCGGCCGATCTGTGGGCGCTGCGGGCGTCGCGCTCGGCGAAGTCGTTTTCAACACGGCGATGACGGGTTATCAGGAGATCCTGACGGATCCGTCCTACGCCCGCCAGCTCGTCACCCTGACATTCCCGCACATCGGCAACGTCGGTGCTAATCCCGAGGATATGGAATCGGACCATATGCAGGCGGATGGCTTGATCGTGCGCGACGTGCCGCTGCGCGCCAGCAACTGGCGGATGCAGCGCACCTTGAGCGACTGGCTTGTCGAGCAGAACAAGGTGGCGATTGCCGACGTCGATACGCGCAAGCTGACGCGTCTGTTGCGCGAGAAAGGCGCCCAGAACGGTTGCATCATGGCGGGGCGTGTCGACGAGGAGGAGGCGCTGGCTGCCGCGCGTGGCTTCCCGGGCCTGAAAGGCATGGACCTGGCGCAGGTTGTCAGCACGACGGAAAACTATCACTGGAACCAGCCGACCTGGGGGGTCGAGTCGCCCACCGAGCCGCGCTTCAATGTCGTCGCCTATGACTTCGGCATCAAGCGCAACATCCTGCGCCGGCTGGTCGACTGCGGCTGCCGGGTGACGGTGGTGCCGGCGAAGACGCCGGCCGCGGACGTGCTGGCGATGAAGCCGGACGGCGTGTTCCTGTCGAACGGGCCGGGCGACCCGGAGCCATGCGATTACGCGATCGCCGCGATGCAGGAATTCATGGCTGCAGGCGTGCCGCAGTTCGGCATCTGCCTGGGACACCAGTTGCTCGGCCTGGCGGTCGGTGGGCGCACGATCAAGATGAAGTTCGGCCATCACGGCGCGAACCATCCAGTGCAGGATTTACGCACCGGCGAAGTCATGATCAGCAGCCAGAACCACGGCTTTGCGGTCGATGAAGCGAGCCTGCCGGACAACGTCGAGATTACGCACCGTTCGCTGTTCGACGGCACCTGCCAGGGGATCAAGTGCCGCGACATCCCGGCGTTCGCGTTCCAGGGGCATCCGGAGGCGAGTCCTGGGCCGCATGATGTCGGGCCGGTGTTTGAGCATTTTGTAGATTTAATGGAGCGGAATGCATCGGGATTCGGGGTTCGGGGTTCGGGATTCGGGGAAGAGAAAAAAGAGGCCCGAACGTGAGCATTCGCAACTACCGTGATCTTGAGGCTTGGCAGCGAGCTATGGCGCTTGTGCGGGGTGTGTACAAACTGACGGCTTCTTTTCCTGTTAATGAAAGATACGGCCTTACCTCGCAGCTTCAGCGGGCCGCTGTCTCGGTGCCGTCCAATATTGCAGAGGGACACGCGCGAGACTCTACGCGAGACTATTTGAGATTCGTGTCGATCGCACTCGGCTCACTCGCAGAAGTTGAGACCCAGCTTCTTCTTGCGGAGCAACTTGCACTTGCAGAGCGCGCCGCGACGACTGATCTTCTGACGTTGTCCGAACGAATCAGCATGATGCTTCGCAAGCTGCAAGTGTCGCTGCGGGAGCGCCTTCCAATTTCTTCCCGAACCCCGAACCCCGAATCCCGAATCCCGATCTCATAACTATGCCAAAACGTACAGACATAAAGTCAGTCCTGATTGTTGGAGCCGGTCCGATCGTGATCGGCCAGGCCTGCGAGTTCGATTACTCGGGCGTGCAGGCCTGCCGCGCGCTGCGGGAAGAAGGCTACCGGGTGATCCTGGTGAATTCGAACCCTGCGACGATCATGACCGATCCCGAGACCGCCGACGCGGTGTACATCGAGCCCATCGACTGGCGCGCGATCGCTGCGGTGATCGAGAAGGAAAAGCCGGACGCACTGTTGCCCACCATGGGCGGCCAGACGGCGCTCAATTGTGCGCTCGACCTGGTGCGCGAAGGTGTGCTCGAAAAGCACGGCGTTGAGATGATCGGCGCTTCGCGTGAGGCCATCGACATGGCGGAGGACCGCGAGCAGTTTCGTCGTGCCATGCACGACATCGGCCTGGGTACGCCGCGATCTATGCTTGCGCACACGATGGACGAGGCGCGCGCCGCGCAGGCGGAGATCGGCTTTCCGACCATCATCCGGCCGTCGTTCACGCTCGGCGGCTCGGGCGGCGGCATCGCCTACAATCGCGACGAGTTCGAGGAAATCTGCGAACTCGGTTTGGATCTATCGCCGACCAACGAGCTCCTGATCGAGGAGTCAGTGCTCGGCTGGAAAGAGTATGAAATGGAGGTCGTGCGCGACAGGGCGGACAACTGCATCATCGTCTGCGCGATCGAAAACCTCGACCCGATGGGCGTGCACACCGGTGACTCGATTACCGTCGCGCCGGCGCTGACGCTGACCGACAAGGAATACCAGGTCATGCGTGACGCGTCGCTCGCGGTGCTGCGCAAGATCGGCGTCGAAACCGGCGGCTCGAACGTGCAGTTCGCGGTCAATCCGGAAGACGGCCGCCTGATCGTGATCGAAATGAACCCGCGCGTGTCGCGCTCCTCGGCGCTGGCGTCGAAGGCGACCGGCTTCCCGATTGCCAAGGTCGCCGCGAAGCTGGCGGTCGGCTACACGCTCAACGAACTCAAGAACGAAATCACCGGCGGCGCGACACCGGCGTCGTTCGAGCCGACTATCGACTACGTCGTCACCAAGGTGCCGCGCTTCACGTTTGAGAAATTCCCGCAGGCCGAGCCGCGGCTGACGACACAGATGAAGTCGGTCGGCGAAGTCATGGCCATCGGCCGCACGTTCCAGGAATCGCTGCAGAAAGCCTTGCGCGGCCTCGAAACCGGCGCCGACGGGCTGAACGAGAAAAACGCCAGCTACGAGACCGACGAGGAGCTGGCGCACCTGCGCCACGAACTCAGGATGCCGGGGCCGGAGCGGCTCTGGTACGTCGCCGACGCGTTTCGCGCCGGCTTGTCGTTCGATGAAATTCACAGCCTGACCGGCATCGACCCGTGGTTCCTGGCCCAGATCGAGGATCTGCTGGCCGAGGAAGCGGCGATTGGTTCATCGGGACTCGCAGCGCTTAACCGGGACCGGCTGTACCGCTTGAAGCAGAAGGGTTTTGCCGATTCGCGCATCGCCAGACTGGCGCGCGTATCGGAGGCGGATATTCGGGGCTTGCGCCACCGTCTCGACGTGCGTCCGGTGTACAAGCGCGTCGATTCCTGCGCGGCCGAATTCGCGTCGTCGACCGCCTACATGTATTCGACCTACGAGGACGAGTGCGAGGCGCAGCCGTCGGATCGCAAGAAGATCGTCGTGCTGGGCGGCGGGCCCAATCGCATCGGCCAGGGCATCGAGTTCGATTATTGCTGCGTGCACGCGGCGCTCGCAATGCGCGAGGATGGTTACGAGACCATCATGATCAACTGCAATCCGGAAACCGTCTCAACCGACTACGACACCTCGGACCGCCTCTACTTCGAGCCGCTGACGCTCGAAGACGTGATGGAGATCATCGATCTCGAGAAGCCGGTGGGCGTAATCGTCCAGTACGGCGGCCAGACGCCGCTCAAGCTGGCGCGCGCACTGGAAGCCGCCGGCGCGCCGATCGTCGGCACGACGCCGGATGCGATCGACCTGGCCGAAGACCGAGAGCGGTTCCAGCAACTGATCCACCGGCTGAAGCTTCGCCAGCCGGCGAACCGCACCGCGCGCAGCCGCGACGATGCGCTGCGTCTCGCCGAGGAAATCGGCTATCCGCTGGTGGTGCGCCCGTCTTACGTGCTGGGCGGCCGCGCGATGGAAGTGATCTTCAATGCCGACGATCTCGGCATCTATCTAGACAACGTCGTCACGTCGTCCGCGGCACTGCCGATTCTGCTCGACCGCTTCCTCGAGGAAGCCACCGAGGTTGATGTCGATGCGGTCTGCGACGGCGAAGAGGTGCTGATCGGCGGCATCATGGAGCACGTCGAGCAGGCCGGCATTCACTCGGGCGACTCCGGCTGCTCCTTGCCGCCGAACTCGCTGAGCGCGGAGTGCCAGGCGGAGCTGGAACGGCAGATGAAGCTGATGGCGCGCGAGATTGGCGCGGTCGGCCTGATGAACGCGCAGTTCGCGATTCGCGGCGAGGAGATTTTTATTCTCGAAGTGAATCCGCGCGCCTCGCGCACGGTGCCGTTCGTGTCCAAGACGATCGGCCTGCCGCTCGCCAAGATCGCGGCGCGCGCGATGGTGGGCCGGACGCTGGCGGAGCAGGGGATTACACAACGCCGCATCCCGCGTTACTATGCGGTCAAGGAATCGGTTTTCCCATTCGTGAAGTTCCGCGGCGCCGACCCCATTCTCGGTCCGGAGATGAAGTCGACCGGCGAGGTGATGGGCGTGGGCCGCTCGTTTGGCGAGGCGTACGCGAAGGCGCAGCTTGCGTCCGGGGTGATATTGCCGCGCGGCGGCCTGGCGCTGCTGAGCGTGCGCGACCCGGACAAGACCGCGACGGTCGATCTGGCGCGCGTGCTGGTCGAGCGCGGCTTCGAGATCGTGGCAACGCACGGCACCGCTGCGTATCTGACAGAGCGCGGCGTACCGTGCCGCGGCGTCAACAAGGTGCGCGAGGGCCGTCCGCACGTCGTCGACCTGATCAAGAACGACGAATTGAGCCTGATCGTCAATACGACCGAGGGCAAGCAGGCGGTCGAGGAATCGCGCTCGATCCGCCGCGAGGCGGTGCAGCACAAAGTGACGTATTACACGACCATCGCCGGCGCCAAGGCGACCCTGCTGGCGCTGGACTATATTGATGCCGGCGAGGTCAACAAGTTACAGGACTTGCACAAAGAGAACACTCAAGAGGAATTTGCAGGAGCATAACAATGAGCAGCCGGACGCCATTAACCGTTCGCGGCGCGCAAAGCCTGCGCGAAGAACTCAAGCGCCTGAAGGGCGAGGATCGCCCGCGGGTGATCGCCGCCATTGCCGAAGCGCGCGCGCACGGGGATCTCAAGGAAAACGCGGAATATCACGCCGCACGCGAGGAACAAGGCTTCATCGAGGGCCGCATCCAGGAAATCGAGGGCAAGCTGGGCAACGCCGAGATCATCGACGTGACCAAGCTCAACGCCGGCGGCAAGATCGTCTTCGGCGCCACTGTCGATCTGGAGGACGAAGACAGCGGCGACGAAGTCACCTACCAGATCGTCGGCGAGGACGAGGCCGAGATCAAGGCCGGGCGCATCTCGATCAACTCGCCCATCGCCCGCGCCCTGATCGGGAAGATGGAAGGCGATGCCGTGACCGTGCGAACGCCGGGGGGCGAGAAGAACTTCGAGGTTGTTGAGGTTAGGTACGAGTAGATCGGGGTTCGGGATTCGGGGTTCGGGTGAAGATGAAGAGCGGGAGCGGCCGCCGCCGTTGCTTCCGCCCGCACCGCCAGTCTGTATTCTTATTTCTTCCCGATCCCCGAATCCCGACCCCCGAACCCCGTTCTTCATGCCCAAACGCACCAAAAGCAGCCGGCGCTGGCTGGCCGAGCATCATTCCGACGCCTACGTTAAGCGGGCGCGCGCCGAACAGTGGCGCTCTCGCGCCGTCTTCAAACTGGCCGAACTCGACGGGAAATACCGCCTGCTGAAGCCGGGGATGACGGTTGTCGATCTGGGCGCCGCACCCGGCGGCTGGAGCCAGTATGCTATCGGCCGGATCGGGCGCAATGGCCGGGTCGTCGCGCTGGACCTGCTGAAGATGCCGCCGCTGGCCGGCGTCGACTTCATCCGGGGCGATTTTCGCGAGCCGGAGCCGCTGGCCGAGCTGGAGGCCGTTCTGGAGGGCCGGTCGGTGGACCTTGTAATGTCTGATATGGCCCCCAACATTAGTGGTGTTGCCGCGGTGGATCAGCCGCGCGCCATGGCGCTCGCGGAACTCGCGGCGGAGTTTGCCATCGATTGGCTGAAGCCGGGCGGGGATTTTCTGGTCAAAGTGTTCCAGGGCGAGGGTTTCGATGCTTTCGTCGCCGATATGCGCCGGCAGTTCGGCAAGGTGATGGTCCGCAAGCCGGATGCATCGCGCCCGCGCAGCCGGGAAGTTTATCTGGTCGCCAAAGGGCGAACTGTATAATGGCGTTTAGTGATGGGAAGGGGTATCGTCTTCCTATGCCGCCGGACAAGCGGCCGTTGAGGATAGCGGTTTGAACGATCTTTTCAAAAACCTCATTTTGTGGGGCATCATCGCGGTGATCCTGGTCACCGTGTTCAACAGTTTCGGGCCGAGCACGAGCAAGGCTACGTCGATGCCGTATTCGACCTTTATCTCGAAGGTGAAGAACGGTGGCGTGGCGAGCGTCACGTTCGAAGGCCGCACGATCAAGGGCACCAGTTCCGCGGGCGAAGCGTTTACCACCTACAGCCCGACGACCGACGAATCCGCGCTGGTGCAGACGCTGCTGGGCAATAATGTCCAGATCAACGCCAAGGCGCCCGAGCAGCAGTCGATCCTGATGCAGATCTTCATCTCGTGGTTCCCGTTCCTGCTGCTGATCGGCGTGTGGATATTCTTCATGCGCCAGATGCAGGGCGGCGGCGCGGGCCGCGGGGCAATGTCGTTCGGCAAGAGCCGCGCGCGAATGCTGGGCGAGGACCAGGTCAAGATTACGTTCAGCGACGTCGCCGGCGTTGAGGAAGCCAAGGAAGAGGTCGGCGAACTGGTCGAATTCCTGCGCGACCCCGCCAAGTTCCAGCGCCTCGGCGGCAAGATTCCGCGCGGCGTGCTGATGGTCGGCCCGCCCGGCACCGGCAAGACCCTGCTCGCCAAGGCGATCGCCGGCGAGGCCAAGGTGCCGTTCTTCACGATTTCCGGTTCCGACTTCGTCGAAATGTTCGTCGGCGTCGGCGCCTCGCGCGTGCGCGACATGTTCGAGCAGGCCAAGAAGCACGCCCCGTGCATCATCTTTATCGACGAGATCGACGCGGTCGGCCGTCATCGTGGCGCCGGCCTGGGCGGCGGTCACGACGAGCGCGAGCAGACGCTCAACCAGTTGCTGGTCGAGATGGACGGTTTCGAGGGCAACGAGGGCATTATCGTCATGGCGGCCACGAACCGCCCGGACGTGCTCGACCCGGCGCTGTTGCGCCCCGGCCGCTTCGACCGCCAGGTCGTCGTGCCGCTGCCGGACGTGCGCGGCCGCGAGCAGATTCTCAAGGTGCACCTGCGCAAGGTACCGTCGGGCGACTCGGTTCGGCCGAGCATTATTGCCCGCGGCACGCCGGGCTTCTCGGGCGCGGACCTGGCCAACCTGGTCAATGAGGCGGCGCTGTTCGCCGCGCGCGCCAACAAGCGCGAAGTCGAGATGATCGACCTCGAGAAGGCCAAGGACAAGATCATGATGGGCGCCGAGCGCCGCTCGATGGTGATGAGCGAGGAAGAAAAGAAGCTCACCGCCTATCACGAGGCCGGCCACGCCATCGTTGGCCTGCTGGTGCCGGATCATGACCCGGTCTACAAGGTTACGATTATTCCGCGCGGCCGCGCGCTGGGCGTGACAATGTTCCTGCCGGAAGATGACCGTTACAGCCACAGCAAGCGGCGCCTGGAAAGCCAGCTGTCGAGCCTGTTCGGCGGGCGTATCGCCGAGTTGCTGATTTTTGGCGCGGACTACGTCACCACCGGCGCGTCCAATGACATTGAGCGGGCGACGGAAATTGCGCGCAGCATGGTGACCAAGTGGGGCCTGTCGGACCGCATGGGGCCGCTGTCGTACGGCGAGGATGAGAACGAGGTGTTCCTGGGCCACTCGGTGGCGCGTCACAAGAACGTGTCGGACGGCACCGCGCTCGCGATCGATGAGGAAATCCGCCTGGTCATCGACAGCAATTACAAGCGCGCCGAAACGCTGCTCAAGGAAAACCTCGAGAAGCTGCATCTGATGGCCGAAGCGCTGATCAAGTACGAGACGATCGACTCGGAACAGATCAACGACATTATGAACGGCAAGCCGCCGCGTCCGCCGGCCGACTGGATCGACACGGCCCCGCCGCAGACTGACAGCGGCGAACGCCCGGCCAAGAGCAAGGCCGGCAAGGAAAAGCCGGCCGAAAGCCCGCTCGGCGATCCTGCGGGGCAGCACTAAGTAGATCGGGATTCGGGACTCGGGGTTCGGGGTTCGGGAACGGGCGCAGCCTGCTTATCCACCCACGCCCCCAGCCCCGTCAGCCCCGGATACGGATCCGTGATCACGTAGGTCGGAATGGCCTCAAGGTAATCGCTGAACCGTCCTTTCGCGGCAAAGCGTGTTCTGAACGCCGAGCGCTTCAGCGGCTCGATCAGGATCGGCAATATTCCCCCTGCGAGAAAGACGCCGCCGCGCGCGCCGATCGTCAGCGCCACGTCACCCGCGAAGCCGCCCAGTAAGGCGAAGAACGTGTCCAGTGCATCTGCCGCCAGCGGGTCGCTGCCATCGAGGGCGCGGGCGGTGATCGTCTCCGCTGCCAGGTCTTCCACCGGCGCGCCACGCAGCTCGCCGAGCGCAAGGTAAAGCTGGATTAGCCCCGGCCCGGACAGCAGCTTTTCCGCCGACACATGTTTCAGCGCCGGACGCAGCAGCGCGAACAGGCTGCTCTCTTCATCGGTGGCCGGCGCCAGCGTCATGTGGCCGCCTTCGCTGGCCAGCGGCGCCCACGTATTGCCGCAGGGGATCAGTCCGGACACGCCGAGGCCGGTGCCGGGGCCGAGAACCGCAAGCGCCTCGTTCGGTTGCGGTACGCCGGGCCCGATCTGCTCGCGCTGGTGGTCGTCGAGCGCCGGTAGCGCGAGGGCAACGGCAGTGAAGTCGTTGAAGATGCGCAAGGTCTGGAGGCCCAGATCGCGGCGCAGCGCCTCCGTTGAGAACGTCCAGTTGATGTTCGTCAGGCTGATCCGGTCGCCCTCGATCGGGCAGGCGATCGCCAGCGCGCCGCCGGTGACGGCCCCCTCCGCGTCAACCGACTGAAGGTACTGCTGCAACAGCGTTAGCAGGTCAGGAAAGTCACGATTCCGGAACGATCGAATTTGTTCTGCGGGCGCCCCCGGACGCTTGAGCGCCGGCCGTGTATTGGTGCCGCCGACGTCTGCGAGCAGGAAAATGTCGTCAGACGCTTGCTTCGGCATTGTCCAGGCTGCCCAGGAACGCTTCGCGCCAGGCATGGATGTCGTGCTTGCGGATTTGCGTCATCATCCGCCGCCAGCGATCCTGCCGCTCTTCGAGGCTCATCGCAAGCGCCCCGGCCAGCCGCTCGGCGACGCCGTCTATATCGTACGGGTTGACCAGCAGCGCGCCGTCCAGTTCTTCGGCCGCGCCGGCCAGCCGCGACAGGATCAGTACGCCGGGATTGTCCGGGTCCTGCGCCGCGACGTATTCCTTGGCGACGAGATTCATGCCGTCGCGCAGCGGCGTGATCAAGGCCACCCGGCTGATGGCCAGAAAGCCGAGCACGCGTGGTCGCGCGAAACTGCGGCCGAGGTAGCGGATCGGCGTCCAGTTATAGTCGGCGTAGCGGCCGATGATTTCGCCGGCGGCGGCATCGAGCTGCTGGCGGATTTCCTGGTATTCCGGCACATCGCTGCGCGAGGGTTGCGCGATCTGGGTGAAGACGACGTTGCCGCGCAGGTCGGGGTAGCGCTCAAGCATGCGTCGGTACGCGTGGAAGCGCTGTATCAGCCCCTTGCTGTAATCCAGCCGGTCGACGCCGATGATCTGCTTGCGACTTTCCAGGCTTTGCAGCAGCCGCTGACCGCGCCGAGATTCGCGCCCGGTGGCGGCCTGCTCGGTAACCTGCTCGACATTGATGCCGATCGGAAACACGCCGGTGTGCACCTTGCGCCGATCGACCCTCACGACCAGGTCGGGCGTGACTTTTGCCCGCAGGCCGATTTTGACGCTGTCCAGGAAGTTCTCCAGGTCGAGCGCGGTCTGGAAGCCGATCAGGTCGTATTCGCACAGCCACTGCAGGAAGTCGCCGTAGTCCGGCAGCGCCCGGAAGATGTCGTACGGCGGGAACGGCGTGTGCAGAAAGAAGCCGATTTTGTGCCGGGCGCCGCGGGCGCGCAGTTCGGCCGCGAGCGGAATCAGGTGGTAGTCGTGAATCCAGATGACGTCGTTGGGCTTGAGCAGCGGCATCAGTTTATCGGCCATCCAGGCGTTGACCCGCTTGTAGCCGTCGAAAAACCGCCGCTCGTAGTGCAGCAGATGCATCCGGTAATGAAACAGCGGCCACAGCACCCGGTTCGCGAAGCCCTGGTAGTACTCACGGTAGTCCTCGGTGGACAGCGTCAGGGTAGCGAAGCTGATGCCCGACTCCTCCTGAATCTCAGGTTGTTGCGGTGGCATGCGCGTGTGGCGGCCGTTCCAGCCGAGCCACAAGCCGCCGTTATCGCGCAGCGCGCTGAGCACGCCCATCGCCAGCCCGCCGGGGGCCGGCTGCGTCGCTTTCGGCACCGCGACGCGATTCGAGACGACGACCAGGCGGCTCAAAAGGCCCCTTCCCACGGCTTGCTCAGGCGCATCGCCGAGTTGATCAGCCCGACCATGCTGTAGGTCTGCGGCAGGTTGCCCCACAGCTCGCCCGTCTCCGGATCGATGTCTTCGGACAGCAGGCCGTGGCTGTTGCGGCAGGCGAGCAGGTGTTCGAACAGTTTGCGTGCCTCGTCGGTGCGACCGAGCGCGGCGAGCGCATCAACGTACCAGAAGGTGCAGATCAGGAAGGCGGTTTCCGGCCGGCCGAAGTCGTCTTCCTTGATGTAGCGGAACACGAAGTCGCCGCGCTTCAGATGTCGTTCCACGGCATCGACCGTCGATGCAAAACGCGGATCGTCCGCCGCCAGGAAACCAAGCTCGTGCAGCAGCAGCAGGCTGGCGTCGAGGTCCTTGCCGCCGAAACTTTCGACGAACGAGTTTTCGTCCTCGTTCCACGCCTGCCGGCAGATATCGGCGCGGATCGTGTCGGCGCGCTCCTGCCAGTATGCCTGGCGTTCCCCGAGGTCGAGGCGCGCGGCAATCTTTGCCAGCCGATCGCAGGCGACCCAGCACATGACGCTGGAGAACGTGTGCACCCGCGTGGATTTGCGCAGTTCCCAGGGGCCGGCGTCAGGTTCGCAATAGCGTTTCGCCGCGGTTTCGCCCAGTGCTTCCAGTCGCTGGAACAGCGCCTCGTCGCCCGGATGTGCCAGGCGCTCGTCAAAAAAGACGTGCGTCGCGGCGAGGATTGCCGCGCCGTAAACATCGTTCTGGACCTGCGCGTAAGCCTGGTTGCCGACGCGAACGGGGCCGTGGCCGCGGTAGCCGGGTAGCTTGTCCGCCACCCATTCCGTCAGGTTGCTTTCACCGCTGATGGCGTAGACCGGCTGCAGATGTTCGTCGGCCGCATTGGCGGCAATGTTGATGATGTAGCCGAGGTAGTGCTCCATCATTCGCGTGGCGCCGAGCCGGTTGAGGCTGTTGACGACGAAGTAGGCGTCACGCAGCCAGCAGTAGCGGTAGTCCCAGTTGCGCCCGCTGTGCGGCGCTTCCGGCAGTGAGGTCGTCGGCGCGGCGATGATCGCGCCCGTGTCCTCAAAGCCGCTGAGCTTGAGCGTGATCGCGGCACGGATGACCGCGCTTTGCCACTCGAACGGAATGGCCAGCGCGCGCACCCAGCGATGCCAGTGGTCGCGGGTCTGCTCGAAGAAGCGCCGGCCGGTGTCGGCAATCGAATGGGCGATCGTTTCGTCGGGGCCGAGCAGCAGCGTCAGTTCGCGGTTGAGGATGAAGGCCTGTTCTTCGAGCACCGTGGTGATCGACGCATCCGTCGTCAGTCGCAACACCTGCGACGCACCGACGTAGCGGATGTGATTGCTGCCATGGGTGATTTCGGAAATCGGGCTGCCGTAAGCGCACGACGGTCTGAGCACGATGCGGATGCGCGGATTGCCGGCGATCGGGCGAACCTGTCGCACCAGCATGATGGGCCGGTAAAACCGGCCGTACTGCCCGAAGCGCGGCGCGAAGTCGTGAACTTCCACGGCGCCGCCGAACCGGTCGTACAGGCGGGTGACGACGATGGCGGTGTTGGGCAGGTAACGCTGTTCCGTGCGTATGAGGTCCATTAATTCTATCGCGTATACGCCGGTCTGCCCGGGCTGTGCGTTGGCGTCCGTTCCATTTTGCAATAATGAGCTAAACACCGGTTCGCTGTCGAATCGCGGCAGGCAGGCCCAGACTATATCGGCCCTGGCGTTGAGCAAGGCGCTGAAACTGCCGTTGCCGATGACGGCCAGATTGAGGTCGAGGTGTTCCGTCACGTTTGTTCGCTTTCAAGAAAATTGGAATAAGCTTCAAGCCATTCGAGCACGGCCGCCGCGTCGGAGAGCCGCCACGGGGCGGCGGTGTCGCCCGCACCAACTTTGATCGCATGGCCGCCGAGCTGGTTGACCACCCTAAAGCCGTCCTCGTCGGTTTTGTCGTCGCCGATAAACACCGGCGTGCGCGCCTGAAACGGCGGCTCCTGCATGAACTCCTCGATCGCCGTCCCCTTGTCGCGGCCACTGGGGCGGATCTCGAATATCATCTTGCCGTGCTGCAGCATGAACTCCGGGCCGAGCCGCTCGAGCTGTTGCGTCATCAGCCACTTTGCCGCGCCCCGCGCGGTCGGCGCACCGCGATAATGCAGCGCCAGCGTTTCGCCCTTGTCCTCGAAGATGAGGCCGGCATAGCTGTCGGCAAATTCGGCCACCGCGTGGCGCGCCTCGTCGAGTTTGCGCGCGGCTTCCGGATGACTCGCGAGGTGGCCGTCCGCGCCGCGCCGCTCAATGCCGTGCTGGCCGGCGGCCGGCAGCGACAACGGCGCGAACAGGCGGTCGACGTCGGTGATCGCGCGGCCGGTAATCAGGGCGATCGCGCCGTTCATGGCCCGGGCGAGGCGGCTGAGCACGTCGATCACCGGCGTTTCGATTTCAACCGCGTCGGGCGCGTGCGCGAGGCGCGCGAGCGTGCCGTCGATGTCGAGAAAGAGCGCCCAGCCGGCGGCAAATTCCGGCAGGGTTTCGGCGGCAGTCATGGGTTGGATGGAGGCGTTATTTGGCATCATTAAGATTACCCCCGATGATACCGGCCGCTGCCGACAAGCGCCAATCGGTTTACCTATAATGCGGCCACGATCACTAACGAGGAGTCAAATGAGCGAGTCCAGCCTGAATTGCGCCGGCAAGATTCTCGATCTCGGCCGTCCCCGCATCATGGGCATCGTCAACATCACACCGGATTCGTTCTCCGACGGCGGACAGTTCATCGATCCGGACAGGGCGATAGCCCGTGCGCGGCAGTTGGTGGACGAAGGCGCACACATCGTCGATATCGGCGGCGAGTCGACGCGGCCGGGCGCCGCGCCGGTGGACGCGGACACGGAAATCCGTCGCATCATCCCGGTGGTCGAGCGGCTGGCGGCCGAGTTGCCGGTCCCGGTTTCCGTCGATACGAGCAAGCCGGCGGTGATGCGTGCGGCCGCGGCAGCCGGCGCCGGCATGATCAATGACGTGTACGCACTGCGGGCGCCCGGCGCGCTGGAAGCGGCGGCGGAGACAGGCTTGCCGGTCTGCCTGATGCACATGCAGGGCGAGCCTCGCACGATGCAGCAGGATCCGCACTATGACGACGTGGTTGCGGAAGTCGGCGCGTTTCTCGCGGAGCGAGCCGCCGCCTGCGTCGCCGCGGGCATCGGCCGGGAGCGCATCGTCATCGACCCGGGCTTCGGCTTTGGCAAGACGCTTCGCCACAATTATCGGCTGCTGGCGGGGCTGCCGGAGCTGGTGAAGTCCGCTTTGCCAGTCCTCGTGGGAGTGTCGCGCAAGTCGATGATCCGGGGTGTGCTGACCGAACCGGGGCAACGAACGGTAGCCAGCGCCGCCGCGGCGGCGCTGGCGGTCATGCACGGGGCGAGCGTCGTGCGGGTGCACGATGTAGCTGAGACGGCGGCGGCGCTGGCAGTGGCCAATGCGACGCGCGCGCCTGCTAAACTGTAGTCATGACTAGAAAATACTTCGGGACAGATGGCATTCGGGGCCGTGTAGGCGAGGGCGCGATGAGCGCCGAATTCGTGCTCCGCCTGGGGCGGGCGGTCGGACGTGTGCTGGCGCCGGACGGCGGCGGCATGGTGGTGATTGGCAAGGACACGCGCAGTTCGGGCTACATGTTCGAATCGGCGCTGGAAGCCGGCTTGTCGGCCGCCGGCTGTAACATTCGCCTGCTGGGGCCGATGCCGACACCAGGCATTGCTTACCTGACGCGCACGTTTCGCGCCAATGCCGGCATTGTCATCAGCGCTTCACATAATCCCTTTCAGGACAATGGCATCAAGTTCTTTTCGAGCGGCGGCGAGAAGCTCGACGACGATTTTGAGCTGGCCATCGAGGCGGAAATCGAGCGACCGTTCGAGACGGTGGCGCCGCACGCGCTCGGCAGCGCCAAGCGGGTGGAGGACGCCTCCGGCCGCTATATTGAATTCTGCAAGGGCTCAATTCCGTACGGTCTCGATCTGAAGGGGCTGAAGATCGTCGTCGATTGCGCGCACGGTGCAACCTATAAGGTGGCGCCGCATGTGTTTGACGATCTTGGCGCAAAGGTCACGACGATCGGTACGGCGCCCAACGGCACGAACATCAATCTGGATTGCGGCTCGACGGCGCCGGCGGCGTTGCAGGCCAAGGTCGCGGAGGTGGGCGCGGATCTCGGCATCGCGCTCGATGGCGATGGCGATCGGGTGCTGATGGTCGACCATACCGGTGAAATCGTCGATGGCGATGAGTTGTTGTTCATCGTGGCCCGTCATCGCCAGGCGCAGGGCGGGCTGAAGGGGCCGGTAGTCGGCACGGTGATGAGCAACCTCGGGCTCGCGCAGGCGCTGGACTCGGCTGGTATCGCATTCCGGCGCGCCAAGGTCGGCGACCGTTATGTGCTGGCGATGCTGAAGGAGGCGGGCGGGGTGCTCGGCGGCGAGACGTCGGGTCATATCGTCTGCCTGGATCGCACGACGACCGGCGATGGCATCGTGGCTGCGCTGCAGGTACTGGCGGCGATGGTCGAGTCGGGCCAGACGCTGGCCGACCTGAAGCATGGCATGGAAAAGTTTCCGCAGCACATGATTAATGTGCCGCTGGCAACGCGCTTCGATCTGGACGAGGCCAGCTCAGTGCAGCACGCGGTGGAAGCGGCGGAGCGGCAGCTCGGCGGCAATGGCCGCATCGTCCTGCGTCCGTCCGGCACCGAGCCGGTCGTGCGGGTGATGGTCGAGGGTCGCGACGAGCAGGAAGTGCTGTCCGTGGCGGCATCGCTCGCCGAGGTGGTGGAGTCCGCCGCAAAAGAAGCCGCCGCCGCTTGATCTAATTCCCTCGGGGAGGTTGATCCGTTCAGGTCTCGCGAGGGCGGCGGCGCGGTACCTTCTCTCAGGGACGCCGTGAATACATCCCTGTAGGCTCTGCGTTCGACATCCCTGTCTCACACAGCACAGAGAGAAGCCACCGCACCACCGCCCCGACACGTTGTCGTATCCCGAACCCCGAACCCCGAACCCCGAACCCCGAACCCCCATTCCCGTTGATTTATCCTGCCCGCGCCGCTAAGCTTGCGCGCGTTTTCAGCCACGGAAAGATCGACAATGCGGCGACCGCTGGTAGCAGGCAACTGGAAAATGCACGGCTCGCGCGAACATTTGAATGCGTTCGCGGAGGCGTTCAAGGCGCGCCTGGAGGGCGGCATCGGCTGCGAGGTCGGCATCTGTCCGCCTTACCCGTACCTGGCCGAAGCGCTTTTGCGCTTTACCGGAACACCGGTCGAGATAGGCGCGCAGAACGTGTCGGTTGAGGTTGAGCCGGGCGCATTTACCGGCGAGGTGTCCGGCGCAATGTTGCACGATCTCGGCTGCCGCTACGCGATCGTCGGCCATTCCGAGCGGCGCCATCGCTACGGCGAGAGCGACGAAGAGGTTGCGCGCCGGTTTGCCGCGGTATGCGAGGCAGGTCTAGCGCCGATACTTTGCATTGGAGAGACGCTGGACGAGCGCGAGGCCGGCAAGACTGAGGATGTTGTAGCGCGCCAGTTGACAGCGGTGTTTGCCGCGACTGAGCCGTCGACGGAGACGATCCTGGCTTATGAGCCGGTCTGGGCTATCGGCACCGGTCGTGCGGCTGAACCGGGCGATGCGCAGGCGGTGCATGCGTATGTGCGCGAGATTCTGGCGCGAAAAGATGCTAAACTTGCCGATTCGGTAAGGCTGCTTTACGGCGGCAGCGTCAAGGCCGCCAACGCGGGCACGCTGTTCGCGCAGCCGGATATCGACGGGTTTCTTGTCGGCGGCGCATCGCTGGATGCCGACGAATTTTTCGCCATTTGCCAGGCCGCCGATTGAGACGCGGCCAGGTTCACGGAAATGCTGTACACCATACTTATTATTGTTGAAGTTTTCGTTGCGATCGCGCTGATCCTGTTGATTCTGTTGCAGCAGGGCAAGGGCGCGGACGCGGGTGCCGCGTTCGGCAGCGGGGCGTCCGGTACTGTTTTCGGTTCGCGCGGTTCGGCGTCCTTCCTGAGCCGGGCGACGGGTGTGCTGGCCTTCATGTTCATGGCGAACAGCACGGCGATGGCTTATCTGTCGCACGAGCAGACCGCGCCGCAGAGCATTGTCGAGCGCGCGGCTGCGGGCAATTCTTCGCAGAGTGCGCAAAACGCGCCGGGCACGCGCGCGGGGCGGCCGGAGGCGACTCGCGAGCAGAATCCGGGGCAGGCGCAGCAGCCGGCTTCGAAACCGGCGCAGCCGTCCGCGCCGAGCAAGCAACCTCCGGCTGCCGGATCGCCCGCCGACAACGGCAACGGCCAGCCATTCTAGTTCCAGGAGCCGGCCTTAGTGCCGGTCTTGCCGACGTGGTGGAATTGGTAGACACGCTGTCTTGAGGGGGCAGTGGCGAAAGCTGTGCCGGTTCGAGTCCGGCCGTCGGCACC
The DNA here is from genome assembly GCA_035701285.1 of Gammaproteobacteria bacterium. Classification (GTDB taxonomy): domain Bacteria; phylum Pseudomonadota; class Gammaproteobacteria; order Natronospirales; family DASSBR01; genus DASSBR01. Next base: position 26,811 of record DASSNT010000038.1, read on the forward strand.
ATTTTTGTCTTAGTTCAGGATACGCATGCTGACCAACTACATTCCGGTCCTGATTTTTCTGTTTATCGCCACGGTATTCGCGGCGGTGCTGCTGGGCGCGGGCTGGCTGCTCGGGCCGCGGCGCCCGGACGCCGAGAAGCTGTCGCCGTACGAATGCGGCTTCGAGGCGTTCGAAGACACGCGGATGAAGTTCGACGTCCGCTACTACCTCGTCGCGATTCTGTTCATCATTTTCGATCTCGAAACCGCGTTTCTGTTTCCGTGGGCGGTATCGCTGGGCAAAATCGGCGTGTTCGGGTTCATCGCGATGGTGCTGTTTTTGACGGTGCTGGTCGTCGGCTTCATTTACGAATGGAAGAAGGGTGCGCTCGAATGGGAGTGAACCAGGGTATTTTGGGCATCGGCGAGGGGATGGAGAAGGGTATCTTCACCACCACCGTCGATTCACTGATCAACTGGGCGCGCACCGGTTCGATGTGGCCGATGACTTTCGGCCTGGCCTGCTGCGCTGTTGAAATGATGCACGCCAGCGCGGCGCGTTATGACCTTGACCGCTTCGGCGTCATTTATCGCGCCAGCCCGCGCCAGTCTGACGTGATGATTGTGGCCGGCACGCTGGTCAATAAGATGGCGCCGGCGCTGCGCAAGGTGTACGACCAGATGGCCGAGCCGCGCTGGGTGATTTCAATGGGCTCCTGCGCCAATGGCGGCGGTTACTACCACTATTCCTATTCGGTCGTGCGCGGCTGCGACCGCGTTGTGCCGGTCGACGTGTATGTGCCGGGCTGTCCGCCCACCGCGGAGCAGCTGCTCTACGGCGTCCTGCAGTTGCAGAAGAAAATCCGCCGTACCAATACCATCGCCCGCTGAGGAACGCTGATTGATGACTGAAGCTAACGAGCAGTTGGCACAAGCGATCGCGGGCCGCTTCGGCGAAGATGTCGTTCGCGTTGCATCGACCGTCGGCGAGGCGACGTTCGAGGTTGTGCCGGAGCGCATGATCGAAATCTGCACCGCGCTGCGCGATGAGCCGGATTTTCATTTCGAGCAGCTCATTGATGTTTGCGGCGTCGATTATCTCGGCTACGCCGAGGATCAGTGGAAAACGGTCAAATCCAGGAACACGGGCTTCAGTCGCGCGGTGGACCGCACGCCGGTCCAAGCCCAGCCGCACAGTCGCCGCTTCGCGGTCGTCTACCACCTGTTATCGGTGCAGCACAATCGCCGCCTGCGGTTGCGCGTTTTCTGTGCCGATCCCGATATGCCGATGGTGGATTCGGTCAACGGTGTCTGGCCGGTAGCGAACTGGTTCGAGCGCGAGGCATTCGATCTGTTCGGCATCATCTTTAATGGCCATCCGGATTTGCGTCGCATCCTCACCGACTACGGCTTTATCGGCCACCCGTTCCGCAAGGATTTTCCGCTGATCGGCAACGTCGAGGTGCGTTACGACCCGGAGCGGGGGCGTGTTGTGTATCAGCCGGTCACCATTGAGCCGCGGGTGCTTGAGCCGCGCGTGATTCGCAAGGATCACCAGTTCGTCGAGGGGTTTAAAGATGCCTGAGATCAAGAACTTCACGATGAACTTCGGGCCTCAGCATCCGGCGGCGCACGGTGTGCTGCGCCTGGTGCTGGAGATGGACGGCGAGGTGGTGCAGGGCGTCGACCCGCACATCGGCCTGCTGCATCGCGCGACCGAGAAGCTTGCCGAGAGCAAGCCGTTCAATCACAGCATCGGTTACATGGATCGGCTCGATTACGTGTCGATGATGTGCAACGAGCACGCGTACGTGATGGCGATCGAGAAGCTGATGGGCATCGAGCCGCCGATCCGCGCGCAGTACATTCGGGTGATGTTCGACGAGATCACCCGCATCATGAACCATCTGTTGTGGCTGGGCGCGAATGCGCTCGATCTCGGCGCGATGACGGTCTTTTTGTACGCTTTTCGCGAGCGCGAAGATCTGTTCGACATGTATGAGGCGGCCTCCGGCGCGCGCATGCATGCGACGTACTATCGCCCCGGCGGCGTCTATCGCGATCTGCCGGATTCGATGCCGCAATACCAGCCGTCGAAGTTCCGCAGCGAGAAGGACATGCGGCGGATGAACCGCAATCGCCAGGGTTCGCTGCTGGATTTCATCGAGGATTTTACCGAGCGTTTCCCGGGCTACATTGACGACTACGAAACGCTGCTGACGGATAACCGCATCTGGAAGCAGAGGAACGTCGGTATCGGCGAAGTGAGCGCGCAGCGCGCGCTGGAGCTGGGTTTCACCGGGCCAATGCTGCGCGGTTCCGGCGTCGAATGGGATTTGCGCAAGAAGCAGCCGTACGAAGTGTACGATCAAGTGGATTTCGATATTCCGGTGGGCGTCAACGGCGATTGCTACGACCGCTACCTGGTGCGCGTTGAGGAGATGCGCCAGTCGAACCGGATTATCAAGCAGTGCATCGATTGGCTGCGCCAGAATCCGGGCCCGGTGATGATTAACGACAACAAGGTCGCGCCGCCGAAACGTGAGGTGATGAAGCGCGACATGGAGTCGCTGATTCATCATTTCAAGCTGATGACGGAAGGTTATCCGGTGCCGGAGGGCGAGACGTATGCCGCCGTCGAGCATCCGAAGGGCGAGTTCGGCTGTTATTTGATTTCGGACGGCGCCAACAAGCCGTTCCGGGTGAAGCTGCGGGCGTCCGGGTTTGCGCATCTGGCGTCGCTGAACGAGATGACGCAGGGCCACATGCTGGCCGATCTGGTCGCGATTATTGCGACCCAGGATATTGTTTTCGGGGAAATCGACCGTTGATGGTCGATGGTCGAAGGCGCCGCATTCTTACCCTTTCTCCCTCAGGGAGGTTGGGATGAGAGGAGTTGATTAGCGGTTTTGGGCGACGCGCCGGCGGGCGCGGCACGGTGCCTTCTTCCAGGGACGCCGTGAATCCGTCCCTGGAGGCTCTGGGTTCGGCATCCTGCCTCACACAGCCCTGGAAGAAGGCCCCGCACCGCACCCTTTTTAGGTTGTCGTATGACTGACGTAGTGGAAAAGAAATTGGACCTGCTTTCGGCGCACGCCCGCGAGGAAATCGACCGCTGGGTGGCGCAGTATCCGGAAGGTAAGCAGCGCTCGGCGGTAATTGAGGCGCTGCGCGTCGTTCAACACGAGAATGGCGGCTATCTGACCGACAATCTGATGGACGCCGTCGCCGAGTATCTCGATCTCGAGCCGATCAAGGTGTACGAGGTCGCGACGTTTTATTCGATGTTCGAGTTGAAGGAAGTCGGGCGTCACAGTATTTCCGTGTGCACTAATGTGTCGTGCATGCTGCGCGGCGGGTACGAGATTGCCGAGCATATCGAGAACAAGCTCGGCATCAAGACTGGCGAGAGCACGCCGGACGGGCGCATTTTTCTCAAGTGCGAGGAAGAGTGTCTGGCAGCTTGCGCCGGTGCGCCGATGATGATGGTCGATCACAAGTATTACGAGAATCTGACCACCGATCAGGTGGACAAGATTCTCGACGAGTTGGAGTAGCACCCGAATGGCTATCAAGGACTCGCCCTGTTACGAAACGCTGCAATTCGACGAGCCGTGGACCTACGAGAACTATCTCAAGATTGGCGGTTACGAGGCTTGGAAGAAAATTCTCAAAGAGAAGATTTCGCCGGCCGACGTGGTCGAAGAGGTCAAGGCTTCCGGCTTGCGCGGCCGCGGCGGCGCGGGCTTTCCGACCGGCGTGAAGTGGAGCTTCATGCCCAAGGACGACCGCCAGAAATACCTGGTCTGCAATTCGGACGAGAGCGAGCCCGGTACCTGCAAAGACCGCGACATTCTGCGGTATAACCCGCACGCGCTGGTCGAGGGGATGGCGATCGGCTGTTACGCGATGGGCGCGACGGTCGGCTACAACTATATTCGCGGCGAATTCATGGACGAGCCGGCGCCGCGGTTCATGCAGGCGCTTAAAGAAGCCTACGAGGCGGGCCTGCTCGGCAAGAACATTCTCGGCACCGGCATCGACATCGATATTTATACGTTCCGCGGTGCGGGCGCCTATATTTGCGGCGAAGAAACCGCGCTGCTCGAATCGCTGGAAGGCAAGAAGGGCATGCCGCGCTTCAAGCCGCCGTTCCCGGCCGGCTACGGCGTTTACGGTCAGCCGACGACGATCAACAACACCGAGACCTTGTCGTCGGTGCCGAGTATCATTCGCCGCGGGGCGAAGTGGTTTTCCGGCATCGGCAAGGAAAACAACGGCGGGACGAAGATTTTTTCGGTCAGCGGTCATGTCGAAAAGCCCGGCAACTTCGAGGTGCCGTTGGGCATTCCGTTTGCCGAATTGCTGGAGATGGCAGGCGGCATGTGGCAGGGCCACAAGCTGAAGGCCGTGATTCCCGGCGGTTCGTCGGTGCCGATCGTGCCCGGCGACGTGATGATGCAGACCGACATGGATTACGACTCGATCAAGAACGCCGGCTCGATGCTGGGCTCGGGCGCGGTGATCGTGATCGACGACCAGACCTGCCTGGTCCGGGTGTTGCAGCGCATTTCGCGTTTCTATTATTCGGAGTCCTGCGGGCAGTGCACGCCGTGCCGCGAAGGCACCGGCTGGCTGTACCGGATGCTGACGCGCATCGAGAACGGGCAGGGCACGCAGGCGGACATCGACCGGCTGGTCGATGTGTCGCACAAGATTGAAGGCCACACGATTTGCGCGCTGGGCGATGCCGCGGCGATGCCGGTGTGGAGCTTCATCAAGCATTTCCGCGAC
>DASSNT010000039.1:0-54988 GCA_035701285.1 Gammaproteobacteria bacterium
CTGCAGCACGCGCCCCGGCCGTGTCGGCCCCTCGGTTGCCCGCTGGTTTCACGAATTCGCGGACCAACACGGTGGTTTCGACACCAAGCTCATCGACCTGGCCGATTTCAATCTGCCGATTTACGACGAGCCGGTGCATCCGCGGTTTCAGCAATACGAACACGAGCATACCAAGCGCTGGAGCGCGAGCGTCGCCGCGGCCGACGCCTACATCTTCGTGACGCCGGAGTACAACTACAACCCGCCGCCGCCGTTCGTCAACGCGCTCAACTACGTGTACCGGGAATGGAACTGCAAGCCCTGCGGCTTCGTCAGCTACGGCGGTGTCTCCGGTGGCATGCGCGCGGTGCAGACCGAAAAGCTGCTGGTGACGACGCTCAAGATGATGCCGATGATGGAGGGCGTGGTGGTACCGATGGTGAACAGCCACATCAGTGAAAGCGGCGTCTTCAGCTCGAACGAATTGATCGATAAATCGGCGCAGACGCTGCTGGATGAATTGCTGCGCTGGGCCGACGGACTTAAAGCCATGCGGACCAACATCAACCAAGGAACACAATCATGAAATCATTCGCCAGATCGTTTTCGATCTTTATATTGGCCGGGCTGCTCGGCGCCTTCGCCCTGCCCGCCTTTGCCGCCAGCTCAACATTCGCGCTGGATCCCAACCATACGCAGGTGCGTATCAACTGGAATCACTTCGGCTTCTCGAATCCCGGCGCGAGTTTCGATGTCAGCAAGGGCACACTGATCTGGAACGCCGACGATCCGACCCAATCTTCGGTCACGGTGACCATTCCCGTCGCCAGTGCCGATACGCAGGTACCGGCCCTGGACGCGCGCTTCAAGTCGCAGTTTTTCGAGGCCGACAAGTACCCGACCATCACCTTCAAGAGCACCAGCGTTAACCGTATCGGCGTGTCCGACCATTACCGGGTCCAGGGCAAGCTGACGGTACACGGCATCACAAAACCGGTAACGCTGGACGCGACACTCAACAAGGTCGGCGAGCACCCGATGCTGCACGCGCCGGCGATCGGCTTTGACGCCACCGCCACCGTCAAGCGTTCCGAGTTCGGACTGGATGCATACGTTCCAGTTGTCAGTGACCTCGTAACCATTCATATCACGGCCGAGGGTGTCGCTCCTGCGGCACTAGCGAAGGAAGAAAAAGCGGTCAAGGCAGAATCGAAGTAGCGTAAGCTGACAATATGGACGTTCGCGCTACAACGGAAGTATTGCAGGATCACCTGGCGCTCGCGCAGCAGGGCGATGTCGACACCGACATCGCCCGCAACTTCGCGCCCGACTGTGTACTGATGACGACCTACGGCACGTTTCGCGGCCATGCCGGCGTGCGCGAAGCGGCGGATTTACTGGCGCATCAGATGGGCCCCGGCGGCTATACCTATATCCGGCAATGCTGTCATGAGGAGCTGGCATTTCTGGAGTGGTCGGCGGACACTGAACGCGCGTCGATTCCCGATGGCGCGGACTCGTACTGGATCAAGGACGGGCACATTCGCGCGATGACGATTCACTACAGCGTTCACCCGAAATGACGGAGCGTTCCATGCCTGAACTAGATGAAGCGAAACGTCATCAACTTGCGGAAGCCGTTCGCAACGCCTGTATCAAGGCGGCGCGGGACGGCTACCAGAATGCTGCCATCGCGGGCCTGTGCCACGAGGGCGCGTGGGAAGCCGCGATCAGCGCGATGCAGGTACTGAATCTCGGCGCCGTGATGGAACAGACCAGGGATGAGCAGCCATGAGCTGGCGAACCTATAACGAGCCGGAATGCGTGGACGAGCCAAACCCGGTTGCGCTTGAGATCGCGGCGCGGCCGCGTGACCTGGGCGCGGGGCTGGAAGTCGCCCGGCTGCTGCCGGCGCGGCAGCGGCGGATGGTCGGGCCGTTCATCTTTCTCGACCACATCGGTCCGGCGCAGTTCGATCCGGGTCAGGGCGCGGACGTGCGCCCGCACCCCCATATCGGCCTTGCCACCGTCACCTACCTGTTCGACGGCGAATTTCTGCATCGCGACAGTCTCGGCACCGAGCAACTGGTCGAACCGGGCGCCGTGAACTGGATGTCGGCCGGCCGCGGCATTGTACATTCGGAACGGACGCCGCCTGCCAGCCGGCAGCACGCCCATGGCCTGCACGGCCTTCAGTCCTGGGTGGCACTGCCACAGGCCGAAGAAGACGCCGAGCCCGGCTTTCAGCATCAGGCGCGAAACGCGCTGCCTGAAATCGAGCAACACGGCGTCACGATGCGGCTGATCGCCGGCGCCGCGTTCGGCGAAACGTCGCCGATCAAAACCGCATCGCCGCTGTTTTACCTCGACGTCAACATGCCGGCCGGCAGCCGGTTCGTGCTGCCTGCCGACTACGCCGAGCGCGCGCTTTACCCGATGGACGCGCCCGTCACCGTCGATGGCGTTCTGTGCCAAACGCAGTCTCTTGCCGTCCTCAACACGGGCGACGCGGTCGAAATCGCGGCCCACAACTCAACGCGACTGATGATCCTCGGCGGTGAGCCACTGGACGGCGAACGCTATATCTGGTGGAACCTGGTCTCGAGCTCAAAGGACCGGATCGAAAAGGCGAAGCGGGACTGGGCCGAGCAGCGTTTTCCCAAGGTCCCGGGCGACGATCAGGAGTTCATCCCGCTGCCGGAATACCCGTGAGTGCCATGGAAGACTACAAGCCGTTGTTGGGCGATTTAGCTGCAGTACTGCGCCGGCTGCACAAGGCACTGCTCGACGCGGAGGCCGAGAATTTCGGGCCGGTGAGCGGGCCGTATCAACTGCTCAACCTGGTGGCGAACCACGAGCACTTCGCCTGGCTGCGGCACCTGTCCGAATTGATGGTGGACATCGACGAACGTCGTGACGCCGACGAACCGGTCGATGCGGAACAGGCGGTCGCCGTTCGCGTAACGCTCGAAAACCTGGTCGGGCCGCGCGAGGCATCGGCGCCGGAATTCCGGGAACGCTATACGATGTTGCTGCAGCAATCGCCGGCCGCCGCAATGGCGCATGGCGATCTGCGTCGCCTGCTCGGCGCGCTGCCGGATTCAGTCGCCGGCGCCGGTTGATCGTGCTGTCGGCAGGTGCCAGCCGTAACGAATGGCCATGTAGCGCAGCGCGAAACAGAGAACGCCGCCAATAACGGTGGCCACAATCGCCGGAATATGAACCAGGTGGCCGATCACCACTACTGCTGCGCCGACCAGGGCAGCCAATGCGTAGATATCGGCGCGCAGCACCACCGGGATTTCTCTGACCAGGACATCGCGCAGCATGCCGCCGCCGATGCCGGTTAACATGCCCAGCAATGCGGCCATCATGGGATTGAGCCCGTAGACCAACGCCTTTTCGGTACCGGACACGGCGAAGAAGGCCAGACCCACGGCGTCGAACAACAGCACGTCAGTGCGAAACCGGTCGGTGACCGGGTACCAGAAGAACGTGATCAACCCGGCAAGCACCGAGACGCCGAGATATTTCCAGTCCGCAATCGCCGCCGGCGGCACTGCGCCGATCAGCAGATCGCGCGTAATGCCGCCCGCGTTGCCCGCTGCGAACGACAAGACCAATACGCCGAAAATATCGAGCCGATGCTTGACGGCGGCCATCGCGCCGCTGATCGCGAACACGAACGTACCGCCGAGATCCAGAACGAGCAGCAGTATGTGTGGCATAGCCTCCGTTATGCGTTATTAATTCAGTCCACGGCGCCGACCGACTCCACCATCACGTGCTGAAATCGCACAACATCCGGCTTGGGGAAAGCACTTGAACAGGCCATCGTCGGTCGATTATCGCCCGCCGCCCTCGGCCGTTTCTTCCGCCAGTGGGTTACCATCCCCTGCCAGTCTGCGCAGCAGCATGACCGCGCCAAACAGCCAGCCCACGCGCACATCGTGGCCACAGGCAAGCCGGTCCAGCATATTGCTATCTGCCTTCTATGTCGGCCGAAACTGGCATTACTGCCCGCGCAATCGCGGCTTTTATTGTTTGCCACGGTACAGCATGGGGCGTATGCATCGCGAATACGCGCTCTACCTGCAACCCCTCCTGCGCAACAACGCGGGCAACTTCACTCAGGTACTCCGGAAATGCAAACGAACCGTCCAGGTTAAACTGCACCAAATCGCTGGCGTAAAGAAGTCGATATTGCGGGAAATATACCAGCATCATCCGTTCGCCGGATTCTCCACGTACTGGATACAACTCGATCCGATTGGCGCCTTCGCCGATTACCGCTCTGCCCGATACAACGTGGAGTCGTGGTGTTTGCGGGTGCCGTGCCAGCGCATCGGGGCGCATCCGATGTGGCGCGCGCAGAACCGCTTTGATAAACGGAACGTTCAGGTCCAGCAGATAGAGGGGAGTCCCTCGGGATACGTATTCGCGGATACCGCCCACGTGGGGCCAAGCGTCCGAGGTAGTCACGACCGCCTTGACAGGCCGATCCGGGAAACGGCTGGCCACTTCCGTGAGCACGGCGGCGGAGTAGCCGGATGAAATCGGCGCCTCAATGATGACGACACCATCGGATTGTGCTACAAGCGTCGAATTCCAGGACCCGGGCAACAACACGACCCCTGGCGCAAGTTCCTGCACCTCGCCAGCGAGATGAATCTCATCCACAGTGCCTTCTTTTGGGAACGCGGTTAGCTGTGCCTCCGAAATGGGAACGTTGTCGGATGGCGGAGTTGCATCCATGTCAAGCTGATCAATGTACACAGTGCGATACGGCTGATCGTTTCGCCAGATATCCCATTGTTGCGGATAACGCAAGCCGCCACCCCGGAGCGTCCACGAAGAAAAATAGATGCGTGTCGTTACATCGCCCCACAGGTTCCAAAAGACGTCATAAGGGAGAGGGCGCGTAATTTCCACTGCCGTCGGCAACAACGTATGAGCATTCAAAAAAATCCGCACTGGTGCATCACCCCACGTAAACGCCAATACTCGGTGGGGCACGTCTTGCAAATATGTTAGCGGTTCGGTGTGGAGATCGTTGGCCGCCAGCGCCGCGAACAACACGCGCTCTGGGCCAAGCGCAACACGCCGGATCAGCTGACGCAGGTCTCGCCGGCGCGCGGGCGTGATCTTTTCCTTTTCCGTGCCGACGATTAATTTACGAACCCCTTTAGCCCCCATTGCAGTAGTGGTCACCGAATACTTCCAGTGCGGGTACGTAATCTTCGTCCGAATCCGACTTCCATCGAACCCGATCCATTGTGTCACGTACGTAAAGCTTGGTATCCATGGTCCTTCGGGACGTTCGGACTGCTCGAGCATACGCCTGTAGGCGTGAGCAGTCAGGCGCAGGGATTGGATACCTCCCAGGGCTTTCTGGCCGCCCATTGCATCGATGGCCCGCCGGGCAAGCGTCTGAGCCGGATCAGTTGGTAGATCAAAGGCCATCGCAGCTTGCCAAGCTGGCACCGACATGAAGGAAAAAAGGCAAATTATGAGTTGTCGTCTTCCGTTGCGTTCCATCTATACACCTCTTCTTGGACCTTTCGCACTCGCTTATCGACCTCAGGCGAAGCTCAACGCTAGCGCGGCGGGACAGTTGCGCCGGCGCTGGTCAACGGCAATACATCCTCGACCAGGTGCAGGAATGCCTTGCCCGGCTCGTTCTCCAGCAGCATATGCGCGGAATCGTTAAACCAGATCAGTTTCTTGCTCGGTGCCTGCAATCGTTTGAACCACTGGGCGGCCAGCGTCGCTGACACCGTAAGATCATGCCGACCATGAAAGAGGATCACGGGACACTTGAAGCTGATTGTGTCATCGAAGTCGACAGCCACCACCTCCGGCCACAGCGCCTCTACACTGAACTCGATACCCTCGGACCACGCCTTGATGTCCTGCTCTGTATAAACTGGACTCAGGCGGACGACGTCGTAGTAGTGATTGTCCGGCAAGCGCCAGGTGTAGCCGTCGGCCGAGAGGCCTTCGCTCTCGGCGCGCAACAGCCATTTGCGCTGGACATGAAGTTTCTCCCGAGCCTCCGTAGCGGATGCGCCCGGATACGGGGCGATGGCCATCAACTCCTCGACCGCCTCGGCATTACCGACACGCTGGTAGTACTCGATGAGTGCGCGGTAACCCATGCGCTCGTTCTTCTGCACATTGACGCCCTGACTGACACCGACATAGGCGTAGAACCATTCCGGATGCTTCTGCGCCAATTCGACGCCCAGTATGGTGCCCCAGGAATGCCCCATCAGCACGATTTTGTCCTTGTCGTAGGTCGCGAGCAGATAGCGGATCAATTCTTCAGCGTCTGCCACGATGCGATCCATCGTCATCGTTGGCGCGATCTTAGTCGGGTCGTTCTCGACGTAGGTCTTTCCGGCACCGCGTTGGTCCCATTGCACGACAGTGAAATATTCCTCCCACGGCCTCATATAAGCCCAACTAGCTGGCATCATGGTGAAGCCCGGGCCACCGTGCAGGAACAGCAGGATCGGATTGCCTTCGTGACGGCCGCGCACAGAAATCCACTGCGGGATTCCTCCGAGCGTGATGCGCTTCACCGTCTCAATGCCGTCAGCAGTGGTGATATGTTGCATCTCGCCAATAGTGTGCGCCGCTTCTCGACGCAAAGAAGGAGTTTGCGCCGTCGCATTCGAGACGCCCCAATACAAGAAAACGGCGACTATTACTGCGTAATGCCTCATGGTCTTTAGTCTCCTAAAATCGTAGACGAGGGATAGAATGATGATGGCGCCCACCATCCACGGGAATACCGAACGTGGACCGGCCTCAATTGCCGCATGCAGAGCACCAACAACCAGCCAAAATGCGTAACGGTAAGGCACGTCCGCCTTCAGCGACTTGTTAGCCGCTCTTCGGCACTTCGCTCCTCTTGGTCCCGGTCGACCCATTCGGCTTTATCGCCTTGGGACGGCCTTCTAGATCGTACTTTCGCATCAACGCTCGAAGCTCAGCGGCGGTGTCCGCCTCTGCTTTTGTTCCATTCGCCAGACCTGTCCACAGAATACGCGAATCGCGGCCGCCCCATTCGGGCTTTGTGCATATGCAACGAGCGCCAATAGCCACGCCGCCGTTATCATCACGCGCTAGCTACCGCGCGCATGACTTCTCCTTATCGTAACCGCCGTTGACCTTTAGATTGCGGCTAACAGAAAGCAGCACGGTCTGATGCAGCTAATAGCCATCAATAATTTTGGTGATTTTTACGTTGTGGCTGCTCTCGCTTCAACGTCAGAGTGGTTGTAACGCTAGCAGATCATCCTTAGACGAAAATTAGGCGGTGACGCCTGAACGGAAAGCTTTGTCGTGTGGGAACGATACCCGAGCCAGCAGGCCTGGACCGCCGGTTCGATTGAACAACTCAATGTGCAGTCCGTAACGGGTAGCGGCGGAATTGGCGATAGAAAGGCCGAGGCCGCTGCCGTGCGTGTTCGTACCCGCCACTCGGTAAAAACGATCAAATACTCGTTCAAGACATGGGGGTGGAATACCGGGGCCCGTATCGGCTACTTCGATGAATAAAGCGGTATCGGCCCAATAGGCCGACACATCCACTACCCCGCCGGTCGGCGTGTAGCGCAACGCGTTATCCAGCAGGTTATCGATAATGCTGCGCAGGTCTTCGGCATTCATGCAAAGAGTACCCGCCGCACAAGACTTGAGGCCGAGATCGATATTCCGATTTTCCGCCATGGCAGCAAAGTCGCCGATCGACGCCCCAAGCGACTCCCGTATATCCAATGCTGTGGCAGCAGCTTCGTCATGTCCTGAGTCCTGTCGCGCTAGTTGCAGAAGTCGCTCGACGAGCCGCTGCATACGTCCTACGCCCGCTTCGAGCTGAATCAGTTCGGTCGCTGCGCCCCTGCTTGCGTGCTCCTTCAGATCCTGCAATTGAAGCTTCAAAGCCGTGACAGGCGTGCGCAATTCATGGGCACTATCCTGCACGAAGCGGCGCTGCGCCATGAACGACTCGCGCAGCCGTCCCAGCAAGCCGTTCATGGAGATGATCAGCGGCCTCAACTCCCGTGGCACTCCGCGCAACGGCAGTTCGGCAAGAGATCCTGCGTCCTGCCGCGCGATAGACTGCATCAGTGCGTTCATTGGCCGCAGCGCAAGGTACACGGCAAGCCACAGCAAAGCCGCCGAGACGGGCAGCAAGATGGCTATCGGCTCAGCCGAATTGAGCGCTTGCTTCAAAATGACGCGCTGACGGAAATCCTCGCTTTGCGCTACCTGCACGTGCAGCGGCGCGGAATGGATGGTGTAGGTGCGCCACCGGCCACCTTTGGCATTCACGGTGTCGAAGCCATCATGAGCCTGCAACTTCAGTTGCGGTATCAACCAGGACGTCCGCATCAAAAGTCCGTCATTCGCCCATAGCTGAACGACCATGGCACCGTCGCGTTCCACGTGCTGGCGGTCAAGTATTTGAACAGGAGGCGGACGGTCGCCGCCGCCGACCTTCCCCTGCGGCACATATGTAAGTGCAAGCGTGCGCATCTGCTCGTCCATGAAGCTGCTGACGCTAGTTTTGTACTCGCTATAACTGACCAGCACGGCCGCCACCGCCGACAACAAATAGAACGGGATCAACCATGCCAGTAGCTGCCTTCTGAGCGATGGCATTTGCTACTCCTTGGGCACGTACCAGCCCAACCCGCGAATATTGCGGATGGCGTTCGAGCCCATCCTTTTCCGCAGGCCGTGAATAATGACCTCCACCGCATTGCTGCTGACCAATTCGTTCCAGCCGTAGATGCGATTTTCCAACTGCTCGCGCGAAAGAATTGCACCAGGACGTTCCAACAGCGCGTGCAGCAGCGCAAATTCGCGCGCGGAGAGCCGCGTGATGCTGCCGTCGTAGGTCGCTTCACACGTAGTGAGATCAAGCTGCAGCGAGTCCGTTCCGACCACTGGCTGGGCATGCCCGTCTCGACGCCGCACTACGGCGCGGACTCTGGCGCGCAATTCGTTGACTTCAAACGGTTTGACAACATAATCATCAGCGCCCAGATCGAGCCCCTCCACACGATCGTCAACGGCGTCCCGTGCGGTCAATATGATGATCGGTGTGCAGTCGCCGCCGCGGCGAACGTCTTTCAAGACCTCAAAGCCGGTGCGCCGCGGCAAGCCGATGTCGAGCAGCACGAGTACATAGCCGCCTTGATAAATAGCTTCCTGACCAGAAACCCCATCACGCGTCCAGTCAACCGAAAAACCGGACTTTTCCAGCGCCCTTACGAGTCCGGCACCCACCATATCATCATCTTCAATCAGCAGGATTCGCATTGACTCATCCCATGGCCAAGCCCGACGGAACGCCAGGATTCTGACGCATAAAGGGATTTCCAGCAATAGGTTATCCCATTAACTCGATAGGCGAGGAGAGCTTCCTTGCCGCCGCCTAAGTTACAGCTAAGCGACGCCTGCTACGGTAGATACGACTGCGCGCTCGAAAAACCTATTTTTCGATATGCATGCCGAGCCATGGCAGCAGTCGCAGTGCATAAATCGGTTGGAGAACCCAAAAAATGCATAATGCCGTGCACTGGAATGCTTTCGCTTTTCTGATTCCACTCGTTCTGGTCGCGGCCGGCGCTCACGCGGCACCTGGCAACGTATGTCCTCCCGCTGTCTTTGCACCTGGAGTAATCTCGCGTGCCTCTCACGAGGCTGCGCCGGCATTCACGCCCGACGGACGCTACGTGTTCTTCCAGCGAAGCAATCCATCGGCGAGCACGATCCTGGTGTCGCATCGCGAGGGCGACCGCTGGTCCGCGCCCACCATCGCGGCGTTTTCCGGCACATGGAACGATATGGAGCCGACCATGTCACCCGACGGCGCCTACCTCGTGTCTGTCTCGAGTCGACCTATCGCGCCTGGCGGGAAATCAATGGACGGATTTTTCAACGGCAAACGGGCGGCGGGGCACGGCGGCAATCTATGGCGCGTGGATCGTCAAGGTAACAGCTGGAGTAACCCGCGCCGCCTGCCTGCACTGATCAATTCAAGCACCAGCGTTTTTTCACCTTCTATCGCAAGGGACGGCAGTCTGTACTTCATGCGCCCGGACGAGACCACCGGCCGCTTTCGGCTGTATGTCGCGCAATGGCAGGATGATCATTACCTGCTGCCGGCACCGCTACCGTTCAGCACCGGCGCAAGGATGGATGTCGATCCCGCCGTTGATCCCGACAAGCGCTTCCTGATTTTCGGCTCATCGCGCGTGCCCGCCGCCGCGATCGATCTCTTTATCGTCTTTCGCACAAAGGATTCGGGGGGATCCGGTGCATATGGGGATGATTGTGAACTCGCCCGGCTCTGACGCCGAGCCGCGCTTATCACCGGATAAGAAGACCTTTTACTTCTCCAGTGAACATCTAGTACCGAGTCGCTTTCCACGTACGTGCGAACAAGTGGAACGCGATAATGCGTCGACGTCAGTCTGGAACAATGGACAATACAACATCTGGCGGGCATCGCTATCGCCGTGGGTGCATAATTTGTAAAGAAGCTCAGGCTGCCGCCGCCTTAATACGGAATCCAGTCGCTGCCTAAGTTGCAGTTAAGCAATGCCTGCTAACGTGAATTCCACAAATTACGGAGTGCTGATGAAAAAGTTAATGATTGCATTGTCGCTGCTGCTTGGTCCGGTTTCCGGCGCTGAGGCTGGTGCCGCGCTGTCACAGGGGTTTGTCGAGACTGCACCGAACGTCCGGATTCACTATCTGGTCGCTGGACCGGATGATGCTGATCATATCTTGCTACTCATTCCCGGCTGGCGGCAAAGCTCGTCCATATGGACGAAGCAGTTCGATTACTTTGCGGCGCGCAATTATCAGATCATCGCCATCGACTCCCGCTCTCAAGGTGGCTCCAGCATAGTCCAGTCAGGCAATGCGCCCGAAGACCGGGCTGGAGATATACAACAAGTCATGTCCAAGCTGCACCTGACCAACGTCACGTTGGTTGGGTGGTCTCAGGGGGTGCAGGATGTCGCGGCCTACGTAGGCAGATTCGGAACCGCCGCAGTGGATGCGCTTGTGCTGGTGGACCGTCCTCTCAGCTATGGTCCGGAAACGGCCACTGAGGCGCCCGAGTTCACAAAGGTTGTATTGAAGCGACTGGCGATGTATTCGCGCGAGCCGGCTGCATATTCGAAAGGCTTACTTCACGCACAAATTACTGCCCCGACTACGGCAGATACCTATCGCCATCTGGCGGCTGAGTCGATGAAGACGCCGTCGGACATCGGTATATCGATGCTGGTCCAGGATCTGTTCACAGTCGACCGCCGTCCGATCCTGAAGAAATTCGACAAGCCAACGCTGATCATCGCCTCCAGCAAAAGCACATTGCTCGACGCGCAGCGCCGGATGGCCGCAGCCATAGATGACGGCCGGATCGCTGTCATCGCCAATGCCAGCCATGCAGTATTTTTTGATCAGCCGGGGCAGTTCAACCAAATACTGGACGAGTTCGTATCCTACGATTGTCACGGTGTCGCCAAGAAATGCTTTCTCTAGTGACAGTCAGCCGAGCGCCCCAGACGGCTGCGCCGGCGGCAGGTTACTTAGATGTTTGGCCTCAACCGCAGCAATATACGGTATAGATAGGAGTCACCAATGGACAGTCTTCACCAGTCAACTGCTCTCGGTACCGGATTAGAGGCAGCGCATGCCTCGGCAGCACAAGCCACACTAGGCACGTCTAAGCAGGCCGCTGCCGAACAGTCATCGTTAATAAGTGCAAAGGATGGAGTCAAGCTTTTTGTCCAGGATTGGGGCAGTGGCCAACCCATCGTGTTCCTAGCCGCGTGGACTTTAGACTCCAATGTGTGGGGCAGCCATATTGCTGCCTTGACCGCCCAAGGATTCAGATGCATCGCGCCCGATCGCCGTGGGCACGGTCGTTCTGATGCCCCAGGTATAGGCTACGACCTCGACACACTAGCTGAAGACTTAGCAGCGATCATCGAATTTCTCGATCTAACTAATGTTGTTCTGGTTGCACATTCATTGGGTTCGATCGAAGCGGTACGCTACTGCGTGGGGTACGGATCGAAGCGGATTACCCGCCTTGTACTGGTGGCGCCACCTACACCATATTTGACAAAAACGGATGATAACCCTGACGCTGTGCCTCGCACCGCCATCGAGGCTCACCTCAAAGCGATAACCAAAAACTTCCCAAAGTGGATCGCTGACAACGAAGGATCTTTCTTCGAGCGCGATACACCCTCTGAAACACGCAGTTGGATCAAGAATATGATGCTTAAGGTTCCACTGCCGATTGCATTGGCTTGCCAGAAAACCATAGCAGCGGCTGACCTGCGTGCTGACCTCAAGAAGATTGCATGTCCCACACTCATTGTGCAGGGCGACAAGGATGCCAGCGTAGCCTTGGAGATCACGGGCGCAAAGACAGCGCAGCTAATCGAGAACAGTAAATTAGTCGTATATCGCGGCGCTACGCATGCCCTCATTCTAAATCGTCAGGAGCAGTTTATTGCGGATGTCATGGATTTTATTAACGAATGCGAAGCACATTGAAGCAGCGCTGGAATGCAGCCTTCTTCTGCAACGTTTTGCTGCATGATTGTACACAGAAATCTGAAGGTAGCTGCTTGGGAAGCGCGCAAGTTGCTGGTAACACCTATGAGCGGTCCAGACGCACCTGAACGCGCCAGCACCACGACAAGCGGAGGGAGACGGTCTAAAAAAACCGAACAGGAGACAAACTAATGATTGAAAACTTCGCTATCGAGGCACCTCGCGTTTACCCGACAATGCGCTGTCGGAACGCCGAAGCGATGATTGGGTGGCTAAAAGACGTGCTCGGTTTCGCTGAGCATGTCGTCGACCGCGAAGGCGGCATTGTGCAGCATGCCGAACTCGCTTTCGGCTCATCGATTTTGATGCTCAGCCAGACACGAGACAGCGACTACGATCGGCTGGCCGGCGATCTGGACGCGCGCCGGACGGGTGGGATTTATGTTGCGGCCGACGATCCCGATGCTCTATATGCCAAGGTGAAGGCTGCCGGCGCGCGGGTCGAGATGGAAGTTCATGACACCGACTACGGCAGCCGTGAATTTGTCTGCCGCGATCCGGAAGGCAATCTCTGGAGTGTCGGCACCTATTGGCCGAAGGTGAACAGTGGCTAAATGTGGAGAATTGTAAAATGACTCGAATCACTACTTTCCTAATGTTCTCGGGCGAACGTCACGGCAACGCTGAGGAAGCAATAGATTTTTACGTTGCACAATTTGCCAACTCGCATGTTGATCGCATCGAGCGATACGGACCTGAAGACAAAGAGACCCAGGGTACAGTGAAGTTCGCAACTTTTACGTTGAATGGCCAGCATTTCAAGGCTATAGACAGCGCGGCCCCTCATGCTTTCAATTTCACACCGTCTATATCGCTGTTCGTCGAATGCACGTCAGAAGAAGAAATGTCTCGCCTTTTTTGCGCCCTGTCGGAGGCTGGCGAAGTCCTTATGCCGCTGGACAACTACGGATTCAGCCGGCGCTTTGGCTGGACAAATGATCGCTACGGCGTCTCCTGGCAGTTGAATCTTGCTTGATGTTGTGCCCGAGGTACGGTGGCTGATTGATATTCGTAAACGGGCTTCCGGTTTTCTGCTGTTTGCTCTGGCTTTTTGTTCCGTCGCAACAGCCGGACAACCGCCACGCCTGGCGCCTGTCCGGGTCGATCACCACGTTCATCTCAATTCGCCGGCAATTCAGGCTTTTCTGCCCCAGTTCTGCGCAAGTGTAAGCCGTTTTGGCGAGTGTGATCCTGCATTAACCGCGCCGTATTCTCCGAGAGACTTGATAGCCGCCATGGATGCGGCCGCCATCCGGTGCGCTTCAGTCTTATCGAATGGTTATTTAGCCGAGAGCCCACTGATGGACCCGCAGGGGACGGATGCGGCTAATTTGATGCGGGAAGCAAACGACTGGACGGTCGGGCTTGCCGTTCGCTATCCGGAGCGCATTTCGGCGTTTATCGCAGTCAATCCCATCCGCGCGACAGCGTTGCCCGAGATTGCCCGCTGGCAGGGCAACCCGGCGGTCACAGGCGTAAAATTGCACTTGACTGCTTCCGGCGTCGACCTGCGTCGGGACAACGACTTGACAGCGCTTGCCGCAGTGTTTCGTGCTGCCGCCGATGCCCGATTGGCCATCGTGATACATCTGCGCACTCAAACGACGGACTATGGCGCGGCTGATGTTCGGCGCTTCCTCAAAGCGGTTTTGCCGGCCGCCGGCAATGCACCGGTTCAGATTGCGCATGCTGGCGGATGGGGCGGCATCGACGCGGCGACGCTGTCGGCACTTGGTGCGTTCGCCGATGCGGTAGAGGCGAGTCCTCAACGTTTCCGCCACGTCTGGTTCGATCTGGCGGGCCTGCGGACCGAAAACGCCTCCGACACTACGAGGCAGGCGCTCGTGGCACTAATCCGAAGAATTGGCATTGCACATTTTCTGCCTGGCTCGGACTGGCCCTACAACGGCGACGATCTCGTCGATTATTACACGCGGGTTTCGCGGCATCTGCCGTTGACGAAGAAGGAATGGGCGGTCGTACGAAGCAATGTCGCGCCTTATGCCAATGAGCAATGTATGCTACGGTGACTCCTTAGGAGAGAGAGCCATTATGAAACGGATGAAATCTGTTTTATTGTGAGTTCTGCTTCGCAGGAGATCATCATGGACGATACAGCAAAACTGCGACTGAGCGCGCCGCCTGAAACGCCTGATCGGGCTACAGGATCGATCTTCTTCATCGGCACCGCCACGGTGCTGATCCGCTACGCCGGCTTCACGATACTGACCGACCCGAACTTTCTGCACGCCGGCGATCACGCGCATCTGGGTCACGGACTGACTGACGTCGAAGCGCATTACCGATCCGGCAACCGAGATCGAGGCCTTGCCGCCAATCGACTTCGTCGTGCTGTCGCACTATCACGGCGACCATTTTGACCAGGTGGTCGAAGAGAAGCTGCGCAAGGACGTGCCGATCATCACCAATGATTACGCCAAAACCGAGCTATTCGACAAAGGATTTACCGCGGCGCGCGCGCTGGACACGTGGAAATCAATCACAGTCACCAAGGGCACGGCGACTGTTCGCATCACGTCGATGCCCGGCAAACACGCCCCAACCGCAATGGAGCCGATGCTGCCGCCGGTGATGGGCAGCATGCTTGAATTCGAGTCCGGCGCCGACCAGATCGCGCTACGCCTCTACATCACCGGCGATACGCTGATGCACGATGCGCTGCACGAAATCCCGCGCCGCTACCCGGAGATTGATCTGGCGCTGTTCCACCTGGGCGGCACGAAGATTCTCGGCATCCTGCTGACGATGGACGCGAAACAAGGCATTGAGGCCGTGAAGGTCATCAACCCGCGCGAACTGATCCCGATTCACTACAACGATTATGGTGTGTTCAAGTCACCGCTGGACGACTTCAAGCGGGCGGTAACGGAAGCTGGATACAGCGACCGTGTTCATTACCTGAGTCACGGCGAAACGTACACCTTCGAAGTACCGGCGAACCGCCGGTCGTGATGACCGAGCAGGCAGTCACTCAACCACGGCGAGTTCATCAAGGGCTGGAACAAACTGGAGATGTGGGAGCAGCTGGGCTGGCCCGCCGAGAGTGTCCTACGCAGCAGTGAAGAAGCTGGAGAGCTGCCGCATGTCGGTAAAAACGGCGTGCGCCCCGGCGTCGAGAAGCCGTTGCGCTGGCGTATTGGCGGCGAAACCGAGCGTCCTCATCCCCGCGGCAACGGCGGCACGGACACCGGTCGGGGTGTCTTCGACGACGGTGCAGGCGCCCGGCTCAACGCCCATTCGACCGGCAGCGAAGAGGAAGACATCCGGCGCCGGCTTGGGATTGGTAACGTCGACGACGCTGAAGATTCGCCCTTCGAAATGCTTCAATAGACCGGTTGCACCGAGTGTCAGCCTGATTTTTTCGTGGTCGCCGCTGGACGCGACGCAAAACGGTATCTGCAACTCGGCCAACACCTGGGTCACGCCCGGAACGGGTTTAATCTGCGCCTTCAGTGCCGCAGCGACGCGCTGGCGAAGTTCTTCGACAAATGTCGCGGGCGGCGGCTCGCCATGCATGTCGGTTATCAGCTCGATGCACTGCGGCATCGACAAGCCGACGAAGCGCTCGAACATGTCGTGCATTGAAACACGCAGGCCCAGCTCGTTGAGCATGTCGCAAAACACCCGATTGCTGATGCGCTCGCTGTCCACGAGCACGCCATCGCAATCGAAGATAATCATGCCCGTCGGCGTCAATTCAAGATGTTCTCGATGGAATACAGTCCGGCCGGCTGTTTCGCCAGCCAGGCCGCCGCGCGCAGCGCGCCATTGGCGAAGATGCGCCGGCTGCCCGCGCGGAAGGTGAGTTCGAGGCGTTCGCCGTTGGCGGCGAAGATGACGGTGTGGTCGCCGGGGACATCGCCACCGCGCAGGCTGGCGAAGCCGATGCTGCCGGACTCGCGGGGCTGCCCGCCGTGGCGGCCGAACGCGCCGCTTTGCTCAAGCGTGGTGCCGCGGGCGGCGGCAATGGTTTCGCCCAGCCGCAAGGCGCTGCCGGAGGGGGCGTCTTTCTTGTGGCGGTGGTGCATCTCGACGATTTCGGCGTCGTAATCGCCGCCCAGCATCTTCGTGGCGTCGCCGACCAGGCGGTTGAGCACCGCCATGCCGAAGGTCATGTTCGCGGCGTACAGAACGGGGATATCGTGAGCGGCGGCCTGGAGCGCTTTGTGATGAGATTCATCGAGGCCGGTGGTGCCGCTGACGAATGCGCAGCCGGCCTTGCGGCTGGCCTCCAGCGCTTTCAGGAAGCCGGCGGGGTTGGAGAAGTCGACTAAAACGTCGGCGGCCTTTGCCGCCGCCGCAGGGTCATTGGTAAGCGCAACACCAAGCGGCGTTCCACCTGTGATTTCGCCTATATCTCGCCCGATGTCGTTGTTGTTGGCGCTACCTACGGCCGCAATCAGTTGGCCGCTGGATGACTCACGCAGGGCGGCGACAATTTCGCGCCCCATTCGTCCGGTGGCGCCGAACAACGCTATTTTTGGTTTATGCGCCATCTCAACCCCCCGGCGGTGTCTAAAGATTTTTTAAATGTAGGCCGGGATAAGCCCGCGAAGCGGGCGTTCCCGGCAATCTGCCGGCAACGACCTTCGGTCTTATGCCGGCCTACATTGCACTTCTTACGACGCGATGCGTTCGAAAAACTTTTTGACGCCGTCCAGCCACGTTTCCGACCGCGGGCTGTGACGCTCGCCGCCGGCTTCAATCGAAGCCTGGAACCGCTGCAGCAATTCCTGTTGCTCGTCAGTCAGCTTGACCGGCGTTTCGACTTCGACGCGGCACATCAGGTCGCCGGTCGGGCCGCCGCGCACGGGCTTCACGCCCTTGCCGCGCAGCCGGAAGACTTTGCCGCTCTGGGTTTCGGCCGGTACCGTCAACGAGACTTTGCCGTCCAGTGTCGGCACGTCGATCTTGCCGCCGAGCGCGGCGGTCGCAAAACTGATCGGCAGTTCGCAGGCGAGATCGGCGCCGTCGCGGGTGAAGATCGGGTGCGGTTTGACGCGCACTTCGACGTACAGGTCCCCCGGCGGGCCACCCTGCTCGCCGGCTTCTCCCTGCCCGGCTAGCCGGATACGGTCGCCGCTGTCGACGCCGGCCGGAATCTTGACCGACAGTGTGCGCTGCTGCTCGATGCGGCCATCGCCGTGACAGTCCGGGCACAGTTCGGAAATGATCTTGCCGTTGCCGCGGCACTGCGGGCAGGTCTGCTGAATCGAGAAAAAGCCCTGCTGCATGCGCACCTGGCCCTGGCCGTGACAAGTCGGGCAGGTTTTCGGATTGCTGCCGGGCGCGGCGCCGTTGCCGTGACAGGTTTCGCACGGGCTCAGCACCGGGATGCGAATTGAAGCTTCGTGGCCGGCGACGGCCTGTTCGAGATCAAGCGGCATCTCGTAACGCAGGTCCGCGCCGCGGAAGGCACGGCTGCCGCCGCGGCGCCGGCCGCCACCGCCGAAGATGTCACCGAAAATATCGCCAAAGATGTCGCCGGGATCGAAACCGGGACCGCCGGCACCCGCGCCCATGCCTTCGACGCCCGCGTGGCCGAACTGGTCGTAACGCGCGCGTTTGTCCGCGCTGCTCAGGACTTCGTAGGCTTCCTTCGCTTCCTTGAAGTGCGCCTCGGCGTTCTGATCGCCGGGGTTGCGATCAGGATGATATTTCATCGCCAGACGGCGGTACGCCTTCTTGATGTCGGCGTCGGCCGCAGTGCGGCTGACACCCAACACCTCGTAGTAATCTCGTTTGGACATGGGTCTCCCGGAAAACAAAAAACTCCGCCGGCTCACGGAGCAACCCCTTCTCCCTCAGGGAGAAGAGCCTGCCCCGGACTTCATCCGGGGTTGGGATGAGGGGGAACCGTTTAACTCCCCCTCACCCTACCCTCTCCCCCTGCCTTCGCAGGGGCAGGCTCTGGGGGAGAGGGTCTAGAACGTTACTTCTTGTCGTCCTTGACTTCCTCGAATTCGGCGTCGACGACGCCTTCGTCGCTGCCATGACCGGCAGCACCCGACGCACCTTCCGGACCCTCCTGGCCGGCCTGCTCGCTGGCCTGCGCATAGGCCTGCTCGGCAAGCTTGCCGGAGGCTTCGGCCAGCGCCTTGGTCTTGGCATCAATGGCGGCCTTGTCGTCGCCCTTGAGCGCGGTCTTGAGATCGCTCATCGCCGACTCGATGTTCGCGCGGTCCTCGCCGCTGACCTTGTCGCCCAAATCGTTGAGCGACTTCTCGGTCGCGTGCAGCAGATTATCAGCCTGGTTGCGCGCCTGCACCATTTCCTGGAACTTCTTGTCCTCTTCGGCATGCGCCTCGGCATCCTTGACCATCTGGTCGATCTCGGCGTCGGACAGGCCGCTGGAGGCCTTGATGACGATCGACTGCTCCTTGCCGGTGGCCTTGTCCTTGGCGGAGACGTTCAGAATGCCGTTGGCGTCGATGTCGAACGCGACCTCGATCTGCGGCACGCCGCGCGGCGCCGGCGGGATGTCGCTCAGGTCGAATTTGCCGAGCGACTTGTTGGCCGACGCCTGGTCGCGCTCGCCCTGCAGCACGTGCACGGTGACCGCGGTCTGGTTGTCCTCGGCGGTCGAGAACGTCTGTGTCGCCTTGGTCGGGATCGTGGTGTTCTTGTCGATCAGCTTGGTCATCACGCCGCCCAGGGTCTCAATACCCAGCGACAGCGGGGTGACGTCGAGCAGCAGCACGTCCTTGACCTCGCCGCCGAGCACGCCGCCCTGGATCGCCGCGCCGATGGCGACGGCCTCATCCGGGTTGACGTCCTTGCGCGGGTCCTTGCCGAAGAAGTCCTTGACCGCTTCCTGCACCTTGGGCATGCGCGTCTGGCCGCCGACCAGGATCACGTCGTCGACGTCGCCGACCGACAGGCCGGCATCCTTGATCGCGGTCTTGCACGGTTCGATCGTGCGCTTGACCAGATCCTCGACCAGCGATTCGAGCTTGGCGCGGGTGATGCGGATATTCAGGTGCTTCGGTCCGCTCGCATCGGCCGTGATATACGGCAGATTGACTTCCGTCTGCTGCGCCGAGGACAGCTCGATCTTGGCCTTTTCAGCGGCCTCCTTGAGGCGCTGCATCGCCAGCGGATCCTGGCGCACGTCCATGCCCTGCTCTTTTTTGAATTCTTCAGCCAGGTAATCGATGATGCGCTTGTCGAAGTCCTCACCACCGAGGAACGTGTCGCCGTTGGTGGAAAGCACTTCGAACTGGTGCTCGCCGTCGATGTCGGCAATCTCGATGATCGAGATGTCGAACGTGCCGCCGCCGAGGTCGTACACGGCGATCTTGCGGTCGCCGCGCTGCTTGTCCATGCCATAGGCGAGTGCCGCCGCGGTCGGCTCGTTGATGATGCGCTTGACTTCCATGCCGGCGATCTTGCCGGCGTCCTTGGTCGCCTGGCGCTGCGAGTCGTTGAAGTAGGCCGGCACGGTGATCACCGCCTCGGTCACTTCCTCGCCGAGATAGTCCTCCGCGGTCTTTTTCATCTTCTGCAGCACGCGCGCGGAAATCTCCGGCGGGGCCATTTTCTTGTCGTTGACCTCGACCCAGGCGTCGCCGTTATCGGCCTTGACGATGTTGTACGGCACCATGCCGACATCTTTCTGCACGACCTGGTCTTCATACTTGCGGCCGATCAGGCGCTTGATCGCGAACAGCGTGTTGTTCGGGTTGGTGACCGCCTGGCGCTTGGCCGACTGGCCGACCAGCACTTCGCCGTCCTTGCTGAACGCCACGATCGATGGCGTGGTGCGATCGCCCTCGCTGTTCTCGATGACCTTGGCCTTGCCACCCTCCATGATCGCGACGCAGGAGTTCGTCGTGCCGAGGTCGATCCCGATGATTCTGCCCATGGTTGTCTCCGTAAAAAGAAGCGAAAATTGTTGATATTGGATAAATGGGGCGCGAATCCGCGCCTTTCAACCTATTACCCTGGCAATCAGGGTTCCCGGGCGACGATTACCCGCGCCGGCCGCAGCAGTCGGCCATTGAGCACATAGCCCTTCTGCACCACGTTCAGCACCGTGTTCGGCTCGGCCTCGTCCGACGGCTGCATCGCCATCGCCTCGTGATATTCCGGGTTGAAGGCCTCGCCGGCCGGGTCCACTTCGCTGACGCCATGCTTTTCCAGCGCGGTATCGAGCAGCTTGAGTGTCATCTCGATGCCCTCGCGCTGACCGTCGTTGGCCTCGCCGCCGGGCGTGTTCAGGGCCAGCTCGAGGCTGTCCTTGACCGGCAGCAGCTCGATCACGAACTTGTCGATTGCGAACTTGTGGGCCTGCTCCAGGTCGCGCTGGGCACGCTTGCGGACGTTGTCCAGCTCGGCGGCGACCCGCAGAAAATCGTTGCGATGTTCTTCCGCCTTGCGTTCGGCCTCGGCCAGCGCTTCTTCCAGCCCCGCGCCGGGCGCGGTCTCGGGCTCCAGCTCCTCCGGGCGCTGCTCGGCGTCAGGCTGCTGCATCGCCTCGGCTTCGCGCTGTTGGTCTGCCATGCGTCTCTCCGTTCCAAAAAACCAATAGGGCGCCGTGTCCCGCACGGAACACAGATTTAACAATGTAAATAAGGCTTACTTGTGCGACTTCAAGGCCGCGCCAAGCAATTTTGCGGTGATATCGACAATGGGGATGACGCGGTCGTAGGCCATCCGCGTCGGACCGATGACGCCGAGGACGCCGACGACGTGGTCATCGACGCTGTAGGGGGCCGTGACGACGCTCAGGTCGTCGAGGATGTTGTAGCCGGATTCTTCCCCGATGAATATCTGCACGCCCTCGGCCGAAGCACATTGATCGAGCAGGTGCAGGATGTCGCGCTTCTCGTTGAAGGCCTCGAACAGCTTGCGCAGGCGCTCGATCTCCGACAGCTCCGCGAAGCTCATCAGGTTGGTCTCGCCGGCCATCACGTAGTTGTTGTCGGTTTCGGTGTCGGCGGCGAAGATCTGCTCGGCCATGTTGACCGCCGCCGTCATCATGTCGTTCAGCGACGCGCGGGTCTCACGCAGCTCGCTAATCAGCCGCGCGCGCACCTCCTTGAGGCTGCGGCCGGTGAACTGGGCGTTGAGGTAGTTCGCCGCCTGGCGCAGAAAATCGGCGCTGTACTCGCGGTCCAGGTGCAGGATCCGGTTCTGCACTTCGCGCTGGTTGAGCACCAGGATTGTCAGCACCCGGTTGTCGGACAGCGGCAGAAACTCGATCTGCCGCCACGACGGATTGTCGCGCCGCGGCAGCGTGACGACGCCGGCCATTCGGGTGATCGCGGAAAGCAGATTCGACGTGCTGGCGAGCAGGACCTGCGGGCTGTCTTCGGACGTGAGCATCAGCTTGTCGCGCAGCGTTTCGATCTCCCGTTCCGCCAGCGGCTGTACTTCGAGCAGCGTGTCGACGAAGAACCGGTAGCCTTTCACCGTCGGCACCCGTCCCGCCGAGGTGTGCGGCGAATTGACGAAACCCATCTCCTCGAGATCGGCCATCACGTTGCGCACCGTCGCCGGGCTGATGTCCATGCCGGACTCGCGCGACAACATCCGCGAGCCGACCGGCTGGCCGTCGCGGATGTAGCGCTCCACCAGCGCGCGCAATAAATGCTGGGCGCGTTCGTTCAGATGGTTATCGGCGGCTACGGCAGGCATAGGAGCAGTAGATGCTGGCACTCGCACGTGTAGAGTGCCAAGGAAACTAGCAACGACACTATTTCGCTGTCAAGCGAATCCTGGAGAAGAGGAAATTTCCGCAGATGAACGCCGATAAACGCGGCCAAGAGCACTCCACATCTGTGTTTATCCGCGTTCATCTGCGGACTCTCCATCTTTCTTCGGCGTGGGTGACGTGCTACTTTTCGCCGACTATGACAACAACGCAATTCAAAACGATCGGCCTGCTCGGGCGCGGCCGCGACGCCAAGGCCGACGCGATGCTGGGCGAACTGGGCGAGTGGCTGCGCGAGCGAGGGCTTAAAGTCGCCGCCGGCGCTCAGGCGCTGTCGGTGCGAGACGATCGAGAGCGGATTGCGACAGAGTTCGAGCGCGACCGGCCGGACCTGGTGATTGTGATCGGCGGTGACGGTACGATTCTCAACGCCGCCCACCTGCTCGCCGCGCATGGCACACCGCTGCTCGGCATCAACGCCGGCCGGCTCGGCTTTCTGGCGGATATTCCGCCCGACCGGATGCGCGACGAGGTCAGCACGGTGCTCGAAGGCCGCTTTACCGAGGAGCGGCGCTTCCTGCTGAGCGGCGCCGTCCGGCGCGAGGGTCGCGAGCTGCAGGCGCATGTCGCACTCAACGATGTCGTGATGCAGAAGTCCGAAAGCGGCCGGATGATCGAGTTCGAAACGCATGTCGACGGCAGTTTCGTCTGCACGCATCGCGCCGACGGCCTGATCGTGGCCACGCCGACCGGCTCGACCGCTTACGCGCTGTCCGGCGGCGGGCCGATTCTGCATCCGGCGCTCGACGCGACGGTGCTGGTGCCGATCTGCCCGCACACGCTCAGCGACCGGCCGATCGTCGTCGGTGGCGACAGCACGATCGAGCTGGTGCTCACGCGCGGCTATGGCGAACCGGTGGCCCAGGCGAGCTGGGATGGTCAGCACTGGCATCCGCTCGCATTCGGCGACCATGTCGTTATCAACCGGTCCCGGCTGGCGGTCCGCCTGCTGCACCCGCTGAATCACGACTATTACAAGACGCTGCGCACGAAACTGCATTGGGGACACGGGCGCGACGCGCATTCCGAACGATAAATGCTGACGTACATCCACATCCGCGACTTCGCGATTATCGAAACACTGGAACTGGATCTGGGCAGCGGCCTGAGCGTGCTCACGGGCGAAACCGGCGCCGGCAAGTCGATCCTGGTCGACGCGCTCGGCTTCGTCCTCGGCGACCGCGCCGAAAGCGGATTGATCCGCCACGGGGCGCAGCAGGCGGAAGTCACCGCTGAGTTCGATCTCGCCGATGCCCCGGCAGCGGCTGCGTGGCTGGCCGAGCAGGACCTGCTCGACCCCGAGGCCGATGGCAACTGCCTGCTGCGCCGCGTGCTGACCGCCGAAGGCCGCTCGCGCGGCTACGTCAACGGCCGGCCGGCGCCGATGCAAACGCTGAAGGCGGTCGGCGAGCAACTGGTCGACATTCACGGCCAGCACGAACATCAATCACTGCTGCGGCCGGACGTGCAGATGACGCTGCTGGACGGCTTCGGCCGCTGCGAGACGGAACGCGACCGCGTCGCGTCGCTGTTTCGCGACTGGAAGACCGCGGCCGACCGGCTCGCCGCCTTAAGCATCGCGAATGACAACCGCGTCGAGCGGCTGGATTTGCTGCGCTACCAGGTGCGCGAACTGGAGGCCCTGGGCCTCGCGCCCGGCGAAGTCGTCGAGCTGGATGCCGAGCATGCACGCCTGGCCAATGCCGGCCGCCTGATCGAAGGCTGCCAGGCGGCGCTGGATATGCTTTACGAGAACGAAGAAGTCTCGGCGCAACAACTGCTGGCGAGCGTCGAACACGTTTTGCGGGAACTGGCGGAACTCGATGCCGAACTGGGGCCGATTGCCGACACCGCCGCCACGGCCGCGGTGAACGCGGCTGAAGCCGCCGACGGATTGCGCCACCACCTGGCAGCGCTGGATATCGACCCGGAGCGTCTGCAGTGGGTCGAAAGCCGGATCGGCAGCATCCACGACCTTGCCCGCAAGCACCGTGTTGCGCCCGAAGAACTGCCGGCCACCCTGGAGAGGTTGCAGGCCGAGCTTGAAGATCTGGACCAGTCCGAGGCACGGCTGGACGCGCTGACCCGGCAGGTGGGCCAGCTCGAAAAGGATTACCGCAAGGCGGCCACCGGGCTGCACAAGGCCCGCACTAAAGCGGCGGCAACCCTTGACGCCGATATCAGCGCCGCCATGCAGGAATTGGGCATGCCGGGTGGACGCTTTGCCGTCGAGGTCGAACTCCAGACGGACGGACGGTTCTCCGCGCACGGCCTCGACCGCATCGTCTTCATGGTCAGCGCCAATCCGGGACATCCGCTGCGACCGCTGGCGAAAGTCGCCTCGGGCGGCGAGCTGTCGCGCATTGCCCTGGCGATACAGGTGATCGCCGCGCGCGCCGGGGCGCTGCCGTCACTCGTGTTCGACGAAGTGGACACCGGCGTCGGCGGCGGCGTAGCCGAAATCGTCGGCCGCAAACTGCGCTCGCTGGGCGAAGCGCGCCAGGTGCTGTGCGTGACGCACCTCCCGCAGGTCGCCTCGCAGGCGCACCGGCATTTCAGGGTTGATAAGCAAACGGAAAAAGCCGCGACCCGCACGACGATCGCGCCGCTGGATCAGGACGAACGAGTGGAAGAGCTGGCGCGAATGCTGGGCGGAGTAAAAATTACCGACACTACCCGCAAGCACGCGCGGGAAATGATTGCGGACGTCTAGACGCCGTTCTTTTTGAGTTCTTCGCGGCAGTCCGGGCAGATGCCGTAGATATACAGCGAGTGGTCGGTCATCTCGTAGCCGGTCTCATCCGCGATCGCCCGCTGGCGCTGCTCGATGACCTTGTCGACGAACTCGTCCACCCGGCCGCACTTCACGCACACGATGTGGTCGTGGTGGGTGCCTTCGTTGAGCTCGAATACGGAGTGGCCGCCCTCGAAATGGTGGCGCGTCACCAGCCCCGCAGTTTCGAACTGCGTCAGGACGCGGTAAACGGTCGCGAGCCCGATATCCTCGCCGGACTCCAGCAGCGCCTTGTACATGTCCTCGGCGCTCATGTGCCGAACGTCGTTGCTCTCGAGGATCTCGAGAATCTTCACCCGCGGCAGCGTGACCTTGAGTCCCGCCTTGCGCAGCTCCTGATTTTCCATCGGATCCCCCATCGGTTGGGCTGGCCGGATAAAGACGAATTGCTGTATTATCGCCCACTCTTCAGGCCATCGCCAAATGAACCTCATGTCCAGATTGACCCTGCTGCCGATCCTGCTGATCGCCGTCGTTGTCGCCGGCTGCGCCTACGCGCCCCCGATCCGCCAGGGCAATTATCTCGACGACGACAGCGTCGCCAAAATCGAGACGGGCATGACCAAAGCGCAGGTCCAGTTCGCGCTGGGCACGCCGATGCTGCAAGACCCGTTCCACACCGGCCGCTGGGACTACATTTACTACGTCCAGCCGAACAACGGCGAACCGATCCGGCGCAAGCACATGATCCTCTATTTCCAGGGCGACAAGGTTTCGCGGATCGTCAAGCTGGACATGAAGACGCCGGCGGAGAAAGATCAGGACAACGCCAGTCCGGCGGACGCCGACATCCCGTCCTGATTAGCGGCGTTCGCCGCCCATGGTCTTGCCGGCTGCCGCCAGCGCCCGGCGCACCTCTTTCGGATCCGCCTTGAGCGGCCGGTAGATCTCGACCCGCTCGCCGTCGGACAGCACCCGCTCCGGCGCCACCTTTCGACCCCATACCCCGAGAACGCAATCGCCAGGGTCGAGCGCCGGCAAATCGCCGGCAGCGAGCGCGGACCGGGCCGCATCCATTACAGTTGCGCCATCCGCGACCTCAACCACCGCCAGCCACTGCCGCTCGGGCAGCGCATAGGCGACTTCTATTTTCATCAGCCGTAAATTTCCGCTGCCCGGCGCGTGAAGGCACCGACCAGAGTGTTACACACCTCGCTGAAGATCGGCCCGAACGCCATGCTGACCAGCGCATTGGCGAACTCGAATTCCATGTTCACCTCGATCTTCGAGCCCTCCTGGCCGAGCGGCGTGAAGCTCCAGTGCCCCTCAAGATGCCGGAACGGCCCGTTAACCAGCCGGATGTCGATCCGGTCCGGCTCGTGCAGGTGGTTCAGCGTGGTGAACCACCGGCTGACGGCGCCACGGCCGAAGCGGAGACTCGCTTTCACCTCATCGTCCGCCCGTGAATCAACCCGCCCATCCAGGCACCACGGCAGGAATTCCGGATACTTCTGGAAGTCGTTGACGAGATTGAACATCTGCTGGGCGGAGTACGGCACCAGCGCCGATTTGAAGATTCTTTGCATTGGGAAATCGGACGGGAAAAGAGCAATTTTCGGCCAAAACGCCATCCGTAACAACCGCGGGACTGTCCCGTGTGCGCGTTTCGTATAATGCCCGCATGAACGCCAAAGCGAAAACCGCCGGTTCCAGCACCATCGCCCTCAACAAAAAGGCGCGCCACGACTACTTCATTGAAGAAAGTACGGAAGCGGGCCTGGCGCTGGAAGGCTGGGAAGTGAAAAGTCTGCGAGCGGCCAAGGGGCAGCTCACCGAGGCCTACGTTCTGGTGAAGGACGGCGAGGCCTACCTGTTGGGTGCCCACATCACCCCGCTGCCGACCGCGTCGACGCACATCCAGCCGGACCCGTCGCGCACCCGCAAGCTGCTCCTGCACCGGCGCGAACTCGATCACCTGATCGGCGCTGTCGAGCGCAAGGGCTATACGCTGGTCCCGCTGGCACTGTACTGGAAGCGCGGCCGCGCGAAACTCGAAGTCGGGCTTGCCAAAGGCAAAAAGCAGCACGACAAGCGGGCCACGGAAAAGGCACGCGACTGGCAGCGGCAGAAGCAAAGGCTGCTGAAGGGTTAAAAGACGGGGTTCGGGATTCGGGATTCGGGACGCGACAACGTATAGAGGCGGTGGTGCGGTGCCTTCGCTCAGGGCTGTGTGAGACAGGGATGTCGAACGCAGAGCCTACAGGGATGTATTTACGGCGTCCCTGAGAGAAGGCACCGTGCCGCCGCCCCCGCATGAGCTTCTGGAACTTGCCCGAGAAGGTTTACCCCCCACCACCTCCGCATCGCCTCGCTTTATCGCCGCTCGTCGGTTTGAGGCTCTTGAAAAGCTGCAAAGCCGACTGATATTGATATACTGACGA
Source organism: Gammaproteobacteria bacterium (assembly GCA_035701285.1). Classification (GTDB taxonomy): domain Bacteria; phylum Pseudomonadota; class Gammaproteobacteria; order Natronospirales; family DASSBR01; genus DASSBR01. Next base: position 27,548 of record DASSNT010000039.1, read on the forward strand.
CGCTTTTGGGGGCGACCTGGCTTCGACGTGGGTCACAAAACCCAAGGTGCATGCCGAGGTACAGTCCACCTCGTAAAACCGACTGTACAACCATAGTTGCCAACGACGACAACTACGCTTTAGCGGCCTAAACACCCGCGAAAGCCCTTTGACCGGATGTGTGCTTGTGCGCGCCGGACTTCAAAGGTCATACCCACACAGGCTCGCGGCAAGGCGCGTCCGGCGCCGAGCCGTTAAAACCTTAACCGGACTAGTCACAGGTCTTCCCTGCCCGTCGGGTAGCCTGCGGCGAAACTCAAAGACCGGGCTAAGCATGTAGAGCCGAAGGCGGAGGGCTCGCGGACGCGGGTTCGATTCCCGCCGCCTCCACCATCATTTAGTAAAGCCGCTTACGGGGATGGCTTTTTTGGGGTCCACTTGTTGGAAACTTTTGATGTCCGGGTGCCAGCGCCCCGGGATATGCCGTGGAACAATCGGATGACACAAAAAGTCCTGATTATTGAAGACGATCACGACGTCCGGGAATCGCTGGTTCTTCTGCTGGAAATGGAAGGCTATACCGTCGTGGTCGCCGACCATGGCCGGGAAGCGCTCGATTATCTTCAGGCTGCGGCGGAATTGCCGTGCCTGATTCTGCTCGACCTGATGATGCCGGTGATGGACGGTTTCGAATTCCGCGCCCGGCAAAAAGAGAACGCGACACTGGCCTCGATTCCGGTCGTAATCATGTCCGCAGCCGGCAACGTGCACGAAAAACTGCCGGGCCTCGACCCGAAGGCCTACATCAAGAAGCCGATGGACTTCAGTGACGTGGCGGACGCCGTAGGGCGCTACTGCGCCTAGTAGTCCGTCCAATGGGCGTGGGCAGTCTCGCCCATCAATGCCCACGAGAAACGCGCGCCCGGGATAATCGGTTACCATGAACGCAGCATGGAAGGAACCGACTCACGCCTGCCTCAAGCCGACTGGCGAACCTCCCTCACCCGCCCCGGAAACGGCGAGATGGGTCAACGCATCGCTGCGCTCGACTGGAGCACGACGCCTGTCGGCTCGGTTGAACAGTGGCCGCAAAGCCTGAAGGTGCGCGTCCAGACACTACTCGCCTCGCAGTACCCGATGCTGCTGCTGTGGGGGCCGCACTACACGCAGTTTTACAACGACGCCTACGCCGAACTGCTGGCCGACAAGCACCCGCAGGCGTTGGGACAGGACTGCAGCGTGACCCTCGGCGAAGCATGGGACGTGCTGGGGCCGATGATCGAACAAGTAATGGAAACCGGCGTCGCCGACTGGGTACCGAAGCTCCTTGTCCGGGTGCAGCGCGCCGGCTACACCGAGGAAGTTTACGTCAACGTCTCCCACTCTCCTGCCGAGGACGACGCCGGCCGAATCGTCGGCATGTTCGGCGTCTGCAGCGAAGTGACGCAGCAGGTGATCGGCGAGCGCCGGCTCATGCTGCTGCACGAGCTGGCGGCGCAGGCAGGCAAGGCGCGCGATGTTCAGATGGTGTGCGACCAGGTCGCGGAGGTAATCGCCCGGCATCCGCTGGACGTCCCGTTCGCGCTTATTTATCTGCGCCACCCTGATGACCGCCACTTCGCCCTTTCCGCGGCCGTCGGTCTGGCCGAGGGCGAAACAGCAAGCCCGACGACAGTGGACCTCGATGCGCCCGACGGGTTCTGGCCACTCGGGCGTGCGGCGGACAGGGAAACGGTGCACGTCCCGGGTCTGGACGACACGCTCGGCGTCACCGGTGGCCCCTGGGACCATGCCGTTGACTCGGCGCTTGCCATGCCGATTGCTGGCCCCGCGGAATCGCCGCCGCTGGGAGTGCTGATCGCCGGCATCAGCCCCAACCGGGCACTGAATGAAGACTACCGGTCGTTTTACGAACTGCTGGCGGGACAGCTCTCGACCGCGTTCTCGAACGCCCGGGCGTACGAACAGGAACGGCTCCGTGCCGACAGCCTGGTCGCCCTCGATCGCGCCAAGACTGCCTTCTTCAGCAACGTCAGCCACGAGTTCCGCACACCATTGACGCTGATGCTGGGCCCCACCGAAAACGCGCTCTCCAGCCCCGAGAAAGCACTGGCGGGCGAAAATCTGGAAACGGTTTACCGGAACGAGTTGCGCCTGTTGAAGCTCGTCAACACGCTGCTCGACTTTTCGCGCATCGAAGCTGGCCGAACCCGCGCCGTTTTCGTGCCGACGGATCTGGCCGCGCTGACTGCAGACCTCGCCAGCAACTTCCGTTCCGCTGTCGAACGTGCCGGCCTCCGGTTTGTGGTGAATACAGAACCCCGGATCGAACCGGTGTATGTCGACCGCGACATGTGGGAAAACATCGTTCTCAACCTCCTGTCGAACGCATTCAAGTTCACATTTGATGGCGAAATCGAGATCGCGCTGCGCGACCGCGCCAACGCAGCCGAATTGACGGTCCGCGACACCGGCGCCGGCATAGCTCCAGAACAATTGCCGCACATTTTTGAGCGCTTCCACCGCGTCGAGGACGTGCGCTCGCGCACCCACGAAGGTTCGGGCATCGGGCTGGCACTGGTGCGGGAGCTGGTGAAACTGCACGGCGGCAATATCAGCGTCGAGAGCAGCCCGGCTGGCGGCACGATTTTTACTGTCTCGATTCCGAAAGGTTTCGCTCACCTGCCCGCCGACCAGATCAACACGGCCGGCACCGCCAGCGCACGCACGAAATACGCGGAGGCTTACGTCTCCGAGGCTCTGCGCTGGCTGATCGACGAAGCGGATGCCGCGCCAGAAGAAGATGCCGCCGATGTGCCTGAAGACCGGTCGCGGATTTTGCTGGCCGATGACAATGCCGACATGCGCAACTACGTCGCCCGGCTGCTCGGTGAGCGGCACGCAGTCAAAGCGGTGCCTGATGGCGCCGCTGCGCTTGCGGCCGCCCAGCGGCACCCGCCCGATCTGGTTCTGGCCGACGTGATGATGCCGGGCCTGAACGGCTTCGAGTTGGTCGACGCGCTCAGGCAGAACGAAAACACGCGCCGGGTTCCGGTGATCCTGCTGTCGGCACGCGCCGGCGAGGACGCGCGCATCGAGGGCCTTCGGGCGGGTGCGGACGATTACCTGATCAAACCGTTTTCAGCCAGGGAACTTGTTGCCCGCGTGGATAACCAGCTGCGCATGGCGCGCCTCAGGCGCGATTACGAGGCCGAGCGACAGGCAGTGCGGGCGCGCGACCAGTTTCTCTCCATAGCGTCGCACGAACTCAACACCCCGCTCGCCGCCTTGCGCCTGCAAATCGCGTTATGCAAACGGCTGATCAGCAACGGCGACGTCCCGGATCGGCTGACCGAAACGTTGCAGGCGTCCGACCGGCAGGTGATACGGCTGGCGCGGCTGGTCAGCAAATTGCTGGACGTGTCCCGCGCGCGGCTCGGACGCCTCGACCTGAAGCTGGAACCGTGCGACCTCGTCAGAACCGTGCGCAGCGTCGTCGAGCAGCATCACGACGATCTGGATCGCGCCGGTATCACCGTCGATATTGCCGCGCCGGAGCCCGTCGTCGGCCTGTTCGACAGAGCGCGCATGGAACAGGTCGCCACGAACCTGGTGCTGAACGCGGCCAGGCACGCGCCCGGCGCGCCGCTTACGGTCACGGTGGAGGAACACGGGGATCAGGCGCGGCTGACAGTACGGGACGAAGGACCCGGGGTTGCGGAGGAGCAGCGGGGTTACCTCTTCGGGCTTTTTGAACATGGCGAGGCAAGCCGCGATCTGGGCGGCCTGGGGCTGGGTCTCTACATCAGTCGGCAGATCGCCCGGGCGCATGGCGGCGATGTGCGCCTGCTGGAGGATGCGCCGCCGCCCGGCGCCTGCTTCGTCGTGGAGCTGCCTTTGAACCCGTGACACCGAACCGGCGGCTCAGGAAGCTTTCTTTGCGTCGTCCAGCCCGACGTTATTCTTCTCGAACACCCGTTCCGCGCGATAGCTGGAGCGCACCAGCGGCCCCGACACACACTCCAGAAAACCCTTCTCGAGACCCCACTGGCGGTATTTTTCGAAGTCCGCCGGCGGTACATAGCGCTCGACCGGCAGATGGTTGACCGTCGGGCGCAGATACTGGCCGAACGTCACGATATCGACATCGATCGCGCGCAGATCGTCCATCGTTTCGCGAATTTCATCTTCGGTTTCGCCCAGGCCCAGCATCAGGCTGGTCTTGGTCAGCACGTCGGGGCGGTGGCGCTTTGCAAACGCCAGCACGTCGAGCGTCTGTTCATAGCTCGCGCGCGGATCGCGCACCGGGTGCGTCAGCCGGCGCACGGTCTCCAGGTTCTGTGCGAAGACTTCGAGGCCGGAATCGACTACCGTCGCGACATGCGCCGGCACGCCCTTGAAATCCGGCGTCAGCGCTTCGACGGCGGTGGCCGGATTAACCTTTTTGATTTCGCGGATACAGGCCGCGTAGTGCGCCGCGCCGCCATCGGCCAGATCGTCCCGGTCGACCGACGTCAACACGATGTATTTCAGATTCATCAACCGCACCGACTCCGCTGCCTGGCGCGGCTCGTCGAGGTCGAGCCAGCCGTGCGGATTGCCGGTATCCACCGCGCAGAAGCGGCAGGCGCGGGTGCAAACGGAGCCCATCAGCATGATCGTCGCGGTGCCGTTATTCCAGCATTCGCCGATGTTCGGGCACATCGCGTCTTCGCAGACCGTGCTCAGGCGATGCTCGTGGACGTTGCGCTTGACCGCCTCATAGCCCGCCCCGGAAGGCAGGCGCGCGCGCAGCCATTCAGGCTTGCGGCCGGTCGGCGCCGCCTCGGCACGCGGATTGCGCTTGACCCCGTCCTTGATGGCGGTGAAGCCGTGTTCGGTACGGTGCTTCGTGCCGCTCTTGATGATGGGAATGCCCTTGAAGTCGGTCATGGATGGGGGTGAAGCGTAAAGGCCAAAGGCTGGAAGGATAGCATTTTTGCCTCCTCTCCTCACCTCCTAACCCTTTACCCCCGCCATGAACCGCAGGCTCTCCCGCAGGTCGCCCTGCACCATGTAGAGCTTGGCGTCCCAGCAGAAATGGAACACGCGATAGACGAAAAAATCCTGGCCGTGCCGATAGCTGGCCAGCAGCGCAGCCGGGTCGAGCAGGAACGGAAACCGGCGGCTGTACTGGGTGGCGGACACGCGGATATAGCGTGCGTCGCCGCCGGAGTTGAATGACATGATGTCGTAGCCGGCCCCATGCGCCTCGTCGGACTCAAGCAGCCGAATGCGGCGTGCGAGCGCGTCGCACTGCGCCTGCCTGAGCCGCGCGCGTTCGAAGGCCAGCGCGAACCGGCAGCCGGCATCCCGTAGCGTTGCCCAGCGGTCTTCCCGGCGCTGAAAGCCGCCGAACGACGGAAACCGTGCGCGGCCGGCGAGAAAGGCTTCGATTTTGAAGTCGTCGTCGAGCGGCGGCGGCGCCCAGGCGGCCTGCAAGTCAATCAACTCGTCCGGAATCCGCACCCGGCGCACAGCGTCGTCCCCCAGCCAGACACGCTCAAGCCGCTGGCGCTCCCGATCGAGGAAGCGGACCAGGTATCGCCGGAGCTTGCGGCCGGGCGTGATCGCCGGCGGATACACGTCCAGAAACGGCAGCCCGCACTGCCGCAGCACTGCGCCCACTTCGGCGTAGCGATCGCGTACGATGCTTTCGCTCAGCCCGCCAAATTCCTCCATCAGCGCCGCGACATGCCCCGCCTGGCCCAGCACCTCGCCGCGCACCGCCGACTCTAGCATCTCGAAGTAATGGGAGAACAGCGCCTCGAACATCCGCTCGATGACTTCAGCCGCCGCCGATTCGGCGCTGGTAGGCCGGGCTGGCGGTGGCGCCTTCCGTTTCGCCGCCTTGCGTGTAGCTTTCGGCTGCGCCGCCGGCGCCTCCTCGCCGGTAACGGCGGCACCAAAATGATCCGCCCACGCCGCTTCCAGTTCCGCGGCGACCTCATCCGGCAGCGTCCGGCCCGACACCCCCTCTTCCCAGCGGAACTTGCCGAGCATGCCGCGAGACAGCTCGCGGCGCGTGAGCGGCATCGTCCCGTCCGGATCGGTCAACATGTCGAAGCGGACTTCAACGAACAGCCCCCCCGTCCGCCCGCTGTCCTGGGCGACCAGGTCATGCGCCTCATGAGCGCCACGCATGATGCGCCCGGAGGCGAAAATTCCGGTAGGAAAGCGGTTGAGCCGCAGCAGGAAGAAGCGGTCGCGGGCGCGCACCCGGCGATTGCTGCCACAGCTCCAACGCGCCGTGACTGGCCGGCCGTGCATGAAGCCGTGCAACAGGTCGGGCAGTTCGCTCCAATTCCGGCGATCCGGGTTCCAGACCAGTAGATGCGTCGCCATACCTTCCCCAAATGTCGACAGGCGGCGTGCAGCACGCCCGCTGAAACTGCTATTATCGAGCCATGCTCGTCAGATCCGCCCGGACAATGCCGCCGGACCGTGTCCCACGGTATATCACGGCGCCGCCGGGGCCCGCTAGCCCTAACCGAACCTGTCAGGATTCTTCATCTCATGCGTAACTTCGCCCTTCGCTCCCTGTTCCCCGCGCTGCTGATCGGCTTGATCGCGTCGCCGGCCTTCGCCAACCTCCCGCCAGCCGAGTCGCTCGCCAATCTGACGCCAAAGCCTGCGCAGGTCCTCGTCGACCAGACGGTCAACGGCCTGTTGAGCCGCTATCACTATGGCGACAAGGAGCTGAACAATGCGCTGTCGGAATACATCTTCCGTCACTACCTGAAAGCACTCGATCCGACCAGAAGTTATTTTACGCAGCAGGACATCGACGAGTTCTCCAAGTACAGCCGCCAGATGGGCAACGCCATCCGCAAGGGCAACCTTGAGCCGGCGTTCAATATTTACAACGCCTACAAGGAACGCGTTGCGCAGCAGGTTCACTACGCGCTCCAGGTACTGGAAGGCAAGCCGGATCTGACCACCGACCAGACCTACACCTTCGATCGCGACAAGGCGTCGTGGCCGGCCGACCAGGCTGCGCTGGATGCGCTCTGGCACAAACGCGTGACCAACGATGTCATCAACCTGATGCTGGCCGGCAAGAGCCGCGACGAGGCGGCCGAGGTGCTGCGCAAGCGCTACAAGAACTTCCTGGACCAGGCGAAGCAGATCAACAGCGCCGACGTGTTCAACACCTTCATGAACACCTACGCGCACGCGATGGACCCGCACACGGCGTACTTTTCGCCGGAGGACTCCGAGCAATTCCGCATCGAAATGAGCCTCAAGCTGCAGGGTATCGGCGCGGCGCTGACGATCAAGTACCAGTACGTAACCGTAGAGCGCGTGATTCCGGGCGGCCCGGCGGCGAAGAGCGATCAGCTGCACGCCGGCGACCGGATCGTCGGGGTCGCACAGGGCAAAGACGGCAAAATGGTCGACGTCGTCGGCTGGCGCTTGAGTGACGTCGTCAACCTGATTCGCGGCAAGAAAGGCACCGTCGTGCGCCTGCACATTCTGCCACGCGGGGCGGCGCCAGGCTCAACCGAGAAGAACCTGAAACTGGTGCGCAACGTCATTGAACTGAAGGCGCAGCAGGCGCGTTCTGATGTGATCGACATCAAGCGCGACGGACACGAGTACAAGGTCGGCGTGATCACGATCCCGAGCTTTTATCGCGACTTCAAGGCCGAAGTAGCCGGCAAAAAAGACTACCGCAGCACCACGCGCGACGTACGGCGGCTGATCGGCGACCTGAAGGAAAAAGACATCGATGCGCTGGTCGTTGACCTTCGCGACAACCCGGGCGGCTCGCTGGCCGAAGCGACTGAAATGACAGGCCTGTTCATCGACCAGGGGCCGGTGGTGCAGGTTCGCGGCACCGACGGCCAGGTCAAAGTGCATCGCGACCGCGACGACAGCGTCGCGTGGCGCGGTCCGATGGTGGTCATGGTGAACCGCTTCAGTGCTTCCGCGTCCGAGATTTTCACCGGCGCGATCCAAGATTATCACCGCGGGCTGATCGTCGGGTCGACGACCTATGGCAAGGGCACGGTCCAAAGCCTGATCGATCTGAACCACTTCGTTGCCAGCGGCGACGCCGGCCAGCTCAAGCTGACCATCGCGAAGTTCTATCGCGTCACCGGCAGCAGCACCCAGGATCGCGGCGTGCGGCCGGACATTGTGCTGCCCTCGCCGATCGACACCAGCGAGTTTGGCGAAAGCACCGAAGAAAACGCTTTGCCGTGGGACAAGATTTCGGCGGCCGACTTCCAGCCATTCCAGGATCAACTGCACGCCAGGCTGCCGGCGCTGCGTCAGGATCATCTGCGGCGCATCGCGGACAGCCCGGAATATCAGCTGTTTTTGAAGGACATCGAAATCGCCCGCAAAATGCACGCGCGCAATACGGTGTCGCTGAACATCGACAAGCGTCGTGCCGAGCGCAAGGACCTGGAAGAGCGCCAGTTGGCCGACATAAACGCGTGGCGACAGATCAAGGGCAAGAAGCCGGTCAAGTCGCTGGAAGCGTTGCCGGATGACGCGGATCGCCCGGACGTGCTGCTGCACGAAGCCGCGCAAATCGCGACTGACATGAGCAAAATGAATCTCGGGATTGGACCGCAGCCGGAAACGAAGGTAGCGAAGAAGGTCGCGGCGGGGTTTTAGGAAAGTCGCTAGTCGCTAGTTACTAGCTACCAGGCACTAGCGACTCAATTCACCGCTCGCGGCCGCCAGATCTCCGGCCGGTCATCGAAGTGATGCCGGTCGATGCAGTACTCCAGCCACTTGTGGAGCATCATGTTCGTGGCCCAGCGCCGCTGGAGTTCCGAGCGGCCGGAATACGCATAGTGGCTGAGCAGGCCATGCCGCCCGCCGTTGCGGCATGACAGCACTTCGGCCATGCCGGCGTCGTGATAAAGCCGCAGCGTGAGGTCGGGATCGGCAATCGGCCCTGCTTCGCCGCCGTCGAACCAGTACGTCATCAGCACGCTGGTTGTGTACGGCGCACGCTCAATCACTTCCAGCGACAGCGGCGGCTCGCCCGAAATTTCCGAACGCAGATGGCCCGGCAAGGCATGCAATGGCCCCACCAGTTGTCGCAGGCGGATGTAGTTGCTCTCATACAGCGTCATCAGCCCCGCGAAACTGCGCGGCTGAACCAGCTTGAGAACTTTTTCTGACGTATCAACGAGCATTACGGCAATATATCATAGAGGCCAACCCGTAAAAGGACTTGCAAATGCCCGCACCCACCTGCTCAATTAGTCGTGTTGCCAGCCGTCCCTTCGAAGATCAAAAACCCGGCACTGCGGGATTGCGCAAACGGGTCGCTGTATTTCAGCAGCCGCACTACCTGGAAAACTTCCTGCAGGCCGTCTTCGACTGCGTGCCGGAACTCACCGGCGGCAGTATGGTAGTTGGGGGTGACGGCCGTTACTTCAACCGCCAGGCAATCAACACGCTGCTGCGGATGGCCGCCGCCAACGGCGTTGCGCGCGTTATTCTCGGCCGCGGCGGCATCCTGTCCACCCCCGCCGCGTCGCATCTGATCCGGTTGCGCGGCACCGCCGGCGGTTTCGTGCTGACGGCGAGCCACAACCCGGGTGGTCCGGATGGCGATTTCGGCATCAAGTTCAACGTCGCCGGCGGCGGCCAGGCCTCAGAACGACTGACCGACGCGATACACGCGCGTAGCAAGGCGCTGAACGAATACCGCATTCTCCCGCCCGCCCCGCTCAACATCGACCGCGAGGGCAGCTTCGAGCTGGAAGGGTTGACAGTCGAAGTCATCGATCCGGTCGAGGACTATGCGGCGCTGATGGAAACGCTGTTCGACTTCGACGCCATCCGCGCGCTGGCCGGCCGCGGTTTCCAGCTGCGCTACGATGCGCTGCACGGCGTAACCGGCCCCTATGCGCAGGCCATTCTGGTCGAGCGGCTGGGCTTTCCGGCCGATAGCGTTGCACACGCCGAGCCCCTGTCGGATTTCGGGGGCCGTCACCCCGACCCGAACCCGCACGACGCGCACGAGCTGATGGCGCTGATGAACGGCCGTGCCGCGCCGGACTTCGGCGCGGCATCCGACGGCGACGGCGACCGCAACATGATTCTCGGCCGCGGCGTGATGGTCTCGCCGGGCGACAGCCTCGCCGTGCTGGCGGCTCAGGCAAAACAGATACCCGGCTACCGCGATGGCCTCGCCGGCGTCGCCCGCTCGATGCCCACCAGCCGCGCGGTCGACAAGGTGGCCGAATCGCTCGGCATCCCCTGCTTCGAGACGCCCACCGGCTGGCGATTTTTCTTCAATTTGCTGGAGGCGGGCAAGATTACCCTGTGCGGCGAGGAGAGCTTCGGAACCAGCAGTAACCATTGCCGCGAAAAGGACGGGTTATGGGCAGTGCTGTTCTGGCTGAACCTGCTGGCTATCACCGGTAAATCCGTGCCGGAGATTCTGGACGCGCACTGGCGCCGTTTCGGCCGGCATTACTTCGAGCGGCACGACTACAAACTCGACCAGCGCGCGGGCGACGAAATTATGGCCGGGCTGCAGGACTATCTGCCGCGGCTGACGAGCGAACAGCCGGGCGGCATGGCCGTCACGCGCGCCGACAACTTCCGCTATCACGACCCGGTCGATGGCAGCGAAAGCGCCAATCAGGGTATCCGGATCGAATTCAGCGGCGGCGAGCGCATTGTCTATCGCCTGTCCGGCACCGGCACCAGCGGCGCAACGCTGCGGGTGTATCTGGAGCGCTACGCCGCGGACGGTGGCAATGGAGAAAGTGCGCATGACGCGCTGAAGGTGCTGACGCGGGTGTCGCGGCAGATTGCGCGGTTGAAGGAAATTGCGAGGGTCGACGAACCGACCGTCGTAACGTGAGAAATCCCCCTCCAACTCCCCCTTCCGGCCTGCGGCCGCAAAGGGGAGAGTAAGAACAAGCAACAGCAGCGCAGTAATTCTTGCCCTCCCCTTTGCTCGCGAAGCGAGGAAGGGGGAGCTGGAGGGGGATTCTTCCTCCGAATCAATAAAACCGCCGCGACAGCCCCTTCTGATCCAGCACTGTTGTGGCAATTTCCTCGATCGAGGAGCGCGTCGTATTCAGAAACGGTATGCCGTACTTCTGAAACAGCACCTCGGCTTCCTTCAACTCATACCGCACCTGCGGCTCCGACGCGTAGCGGCTGTCCGGCCGGCGCTCGTTGCGAATCTGGCGCAGGCGCGCAGGATCAATACTGAGCCCGTACAGCTTGTCCTGGTGCTCGAGCAGCGCTTTCGGCAGCGTCTCCTGCCCCAGTTCCTCTTCCGTCAGCGGGTAGTTCGCGGCGTAAATGCCGAACTGCAGCGCAAGATACAGGCTCGTCGGCGTCTTGCCCGAGCGCGACACGCCGATCAGCACGACATCGGCGTGATCGTAGTTGCGCGTGGTGACGCCGTCGTCGTTGGCGAGCGCGAAGTTCATCGCGTCGATGCGCGCGGTGTAAACCGCCTCGTTGCCGACGCCGTGTGCCTTGCCGGCCGTGTGGCTGGATTTCAGCGACAGCTCCTGCTCCAGCGGCCCGATGAACGTCGCGAAGAAATCCAGCACCAGCGCATTCGCCTCGTTCAGCACCGCCAGAATGCCGTCGTCGACCATCGTGCTGAACACCAGCGGCCGCGCACCCTCCTCCAGCGCGGTGTGGTTGATGCGGTCCACCGCCGCTTTCGCCTTGTCAATGCTGGAGATAAATGGCAGAGTTACCTGCCTGAAGTTCAGCCCGTCAAACTGGGTGATCAGGCTGTGGCCGAGTGTCTCGGCCGTGATGCCGGTTCGGTCGGAAACGAAAAACACCGTGCGCTGAATTGTCATCGGCAACCCCTTTTCATCAAGCGGTGCCGACAATACCACCTTTTCTCAGGAATCGCTGACTCCATGGACAACTACGTGCTCCGCTTCGACGCCATCGGCAAGGACGATATCGAGAAGGTCGGCGGCAAGAACGCCTCGCTCGGCGAAATGACCGCCCACCTTCACGAACTCGGCGTCAGCGTCCCCGGAGGGTTTGCGACCACCGCCGCGGCGTACCGCGAATTCCTGCAACACGAGGGGCTGGAGCAGCGCATCGCCACCGCAATGGCCGATCTGGACGTCGAGGACATCGACGCGCTGACCCGCACCGGCCGCCAGATCCGCGACTGGATCGTCGAAACGCCGCTGCCGGACACCCTGCAGCAAGCGATCGAATCCCATTACCACGAGCTGACCGAGAGCGCCGGCGGCGAAGTCTCCGTTGCGGTGCGCTCCTCCGCCACTGCCGAGGATCTGCCGGAAGCCTCGTTCGCCGGCCAGCAGGAAACCTTCCTGAACGTGCGCGGCCTCGACAACGTCAAGCTCGCCGTCAAGGAAGTGTTCGCGTCGCTGTTCAACGACCGGGCGATTTCCTACCGCGTCCACCATGGCTTCGACCATGGCGAGGTGGCGCTGTCCGCCGGCATCCAACTCATGGCGCGCAGCGACCTCGGCGCGAGCGGCGTGATGTTCACGATGGACACCGAGTCCGGGTTCCGCAAGGTCGTGTTCATCACCGCGTCCTACGGCCTCGGCGAAACCGTCGTGCAGGGCGCGGTCAATCCGGACGAGTTCTACGTCTACAAACCGGCGCTCGCCGCCGGCAAGTCGGCCGTGCTGCGCCGCAACCGCGGCAGCAAGGAAACGATGATGATCTATTCCGGCGACGACGGCCACGGCAAGTCGGTCAAGACCGTGCCGGTGCCGGAGGAGGATCGCCGCAAGTTCTGCCTGACGGATGAAGAAGCCGAATCGCTTGCCCGCCAGGCGGTGATCATCGAGGAACACTACGGCCGGCCGATGGATATCGAATGGGCCAAGGACGGGTCGACCGGCAAGCTCTACATCCTGCAGGCACGCCCGGAAACGGTGCAGAGCCGCCAGGGCCAGATCATCGAGCGCTACAACCTGAAGCAGAAAGGCGACGTCGTCGCCACCGGCCGCAGCATCGGCCAGCGCATCGGCGCCGGCAGGGCGCGGGTGGTGAAGAATGTCGACTCGATGAACGTGGTAGAGGCCGGCGACGTACTGGTTACCGACATGACCGATCCCGACTGGGAGCCGGTAATGAAACGCGCCGCGGCCATCGTCACCAACCGCGGCGGGCGCACCTGCCATGCGGCGATCATCGCGCGCGAACTCGGCATCCCGGCGGTGGTGGGCTGCGGCGACGCGACCACGGCGATCGCCGACGGCGCCGAGGTGACGGTTTCCTGCGCCGAGGGCGACACCGGCTACATCTACTCCGGCCTGCTCGACTTCGAGCACACCGAGACCAGCCTCGACAAGATGCCCGAAGCGCCGCTCAAAATCATGATGAACGTCGGCAACCCGGACCGCGCGTTCGCGTTCGCGAGCCTGCCGCACAAGGGCGTGGGCCTCGCGCGCCTTGAATTCATCATCAATCACATGATCGGCGTACACCCCAAGGCGCTGTTCGATTTCGACAAGCTGGAGCCGGACCTCAAGGCGCAGGTCGCCGAGCGCATCGCCGGCTACGCGGACCCGGTCAGCTTTTATGTCGATCGCCTTGCCGAAGGTATTGCAACCATCGCCGCCGCATTCGCGCCCGAGCCGGTAATCGTACGGCTGTCCGATTTCAAATCAAACGAATACGCCAACCTGCTCGGCGGCAGCCTGTACGAGCCGGACGAAGAAAACCCGATGCTCGGTTTCCGCGGCGCGTCGCGCTACATTGCCGACGAATTCCGCAACTGCTTTGAACTGGAATGCCGCGCGCTCAAGCACGTGCGCGAGAACATGGGCCTGGAGAACGTCCAGATCATGGTGCCGTTCGTGCGTACGCTCGACGAAGCCCGCCAGGTCAGCGACATCCTCGCAGCCAATGGCCATAAGCGCGGCGAGCACAACCTCAAGCTGATCATGATGTGCGAGCTGCCGTCGAACGCGGTGCTCGCCAAGCAGTTCCTTGAATACTTTGACGGCTTCTCGATCGGCTCAAACGACATGACGCAGCTGACGCTCGGCCTCGACCGCGACTCCGGCGTCATCGCCCACCTGTTCGACGAGCGCAACCCGGCGGTCAAGGCCATGCTGCACCTGGCGATCAAGGCCTGCCGTGAGCAAGGCAAGTACATCGGCATCTGCGGCCAGGGACCGTCGGATCACGCCGATCTGGCGCAGTGGCTGCTGGAGGAAGGTATCGAGAGCGTGTCGCTGAACCCGGATACCGTCGTGGACACGTGGTTGTACCTGGCGGGCCAGGGACCTGCGCCCGGCGAACCGTCTTAATCTCTTAGTGTCTTAGATGTAGGCCGGCATAAGCCGCAGGCGTTGCCGGCGTCTTATGGATTGCCGGCAACGCTCCGCTTATGCCGGCCTACGTTTTGGAAGCGCCTACCCCGCCGGCTTGATCGCGACCACCGATTCTTCAGTCTCCTGCTCCGCCCCCAGCCACTGCACCCGGTACAAATCCAGCCGCCGATCGCGGAAGTTGCGCACCGACCCCTCATTGCGCAACTGCCGCAGCTTGTCGAGGTCGAGATCGGCGATCAGCGTCATTTCAGTATTCGGCGTGCTCTCCGCCGCAATGCCGTCATGCGGAAACGCGAAGTCCGCCGGCGTCAGCACAGCCGACTGTGAATACTGAATATCCGCATTCTCGACCCGCGGCAGTGTGCCGACGTTGCCGGTAATGGCCACGTAGCATTCGTTCTCAACCGCCCGCGCCTGGGCGCAGGCCCGCACGCGCAGATAGCCGTTCTTGGTGTCCGTCCAGAACGGCACGAACAGAATCTGCATGCCGCGATCGGCCAGAATTCGCGCCAGTTCCGGAAATTCGCAGTCGTAGCAGACCAGGATGCCGATCTTGCCGACGTCGGTATCGAACACCTTCAAGCCATTGCCGCCGCGCACGCCCCAGTACGATTTTTCGTCCGGGGTGATGTGCAGCTTGTACTGCTCCTCCATGCTGCCGTCGCGGCGAAACAGAAACGACACGTTGTAAAGCGCCTGTTCCTCTTCTTTGTAAACAGGCATGCTGCCCGCGATGATGTTGATGTTGTAGCTGACCGCGAGCGACTTCATCGTTTCGCAAATCGCGCCGGTGAACTGCGCGATGCCGCGCATCGCCTCCGCGGCGTTGCCCTGGTTGTACAGGCCCATCAGCGGTGCATTGAAGAATTCCGGAAACAGCGCGAAGTCGCACCGGTACCCGGCCAGCGCGTCGACGAAGAACTCGGCGTGGCGCATCAATTCATCGAGCGAATCCACCCGCCGCATCTGCCACTGAACTGTGCCGAGCCGGACCGCCGACTTGCGGCCGTGCAGCATCGATTTCTTCTTGTCCTCGTAGAAGATATTGTTCCACTGCAGGATCACCGCGAAGCCGCTCGATTCCTTGTCGCCCGGCAGATAACCGCGCACGATGCGCCGCACGTGAAAATCGTTGGCGAGCTGAAAGCTCATGATCGGATCGCGCAGTTCCTTGCGCCGCACCAGTTCAATGTACTCGTCAGGCGGCATCTTGTCGGCATGTTCGGCGTAGCCCGGGATGCGGCCGCCGGTGACGATCGCACGCAGGTTCAGCGTTCGGCACAGCTCCTTGCGCGCATCGTAGAGCCGCCGCCCGAGGCGCATGTCGCGATATTCCGGATGCACAAACACATCGACGCCGTAGAGGACGTCGCCGCTTGGGTCATGCGTCGTCAGGTAGCCGTCGCCGACGATGGCGCTGTAGGTATGACGATCGCCGAACCGGTCATAATCGACGATCAGTGAAATCGCCGCGGCAACCACCTTACCGTTATCCTCGATGCAGATCTGCCCTTCCGGGAAGCGATTGATCTGCGCTCGAAACTGTGCCGGCGACCATGCGCCGCCGAGCGTACCTGGATACACCAGGTCCATGATGGTCTTGATGTCCGCGTAATCTTCCTGGCGGATGTGGCGCAGCCGGAGGCGGTGCTCGTCGGGCGCGCTGGTAACGGATTCCATAAAACCTGCCGTATTTCAACAACTTGTGGACATCTATTCTAGCAGACGGGGAATGAGGTCCGCTGTCGACTAATCCCCTTTCTCGTCATCCCGGCGGACGCGGGAATGACAAGACGGCGGCATCAGTTCTGCCAGGGCAATCGGTCGAGATCGACGTTGCCGCCGGACAGAATCACGCCGATGCGCAAACCTGCCGTCTCGACCGCCCGTTCGAGCAGCGCAGCGACCGGCACGGCCGCCGAGGGCTCGATCACCAGCTTCATCCGCTCCCATACCAGCCGCATTGCGCGCACGGTTGCCTCGTCGTCGACGCGCACGATGTCATCCACCCGTTCGCGAATGACGCTGAATGGCTTTTCGCCGATTATCGCGCGCAAACCGTCTGCGATCGTGTCCGGCCTGATGTCGGTGATTCGCCGGCCGGCACGGAACGATTGCCACGCGTCATCGGCGCCCGCCGGTTCCGCGCCGACCACACGAGCCGTGGGCACGAGATGCTTCACACTGGTCGCCGTTCCGCTCAGCAACCCACCGCCGCTGACAGGCGTCAGCACCAGGTCGAGATCCGGCACCGCCTCGCACAGCTCCAGCGCTGCCGTGCCCTGGCCCGCCATCACGCGCCAGTCGTTATACGGATGCACCACATGGGCGCCGGTGTCGGCGGCGACGTGCTCCAGCGCGCGGTCGCGATCAGCGGCCGTCGGTTCGCAGTCGATAATTTCGGCACTGTACCCGGCCACCGCGGCCCGCTTGATCGCCGGCACGTTGTTCGGCATCACCACGTACGCCGGAACGCCGCGCAACTTCGCCGCCAGCGCCACGGCCTGGCCATGATTCCCGGAAGACTGGGTCGCGACGCCGTGTTCGGCCTCCGCGTCGGACAACGACGATATGGCGTTGGTGGCACCGCGAAACTTGAACGCGCCGACGCGCTGCAGGTTCTCGCACTTGAAGAACACACGCGCACCGGTCAGCTCGTCGATGTGCGCGCAGGTGTGTATCGGCGTGATGCGCGCCTTGCCGCGCAAGCGCTCGGCGGCGGCTTCGATATCGTTAAAGTCGATCATTCGCCGGATAGCCTGGCCGCGTCGAACAACTCACGCCGGTAATACTCAAGTTCCTCGATCGAGTCCTTGATGTCCGACAGCGCCACGTGCGCAGAGTCCTTTTTAAAACCTTTTGCAATGTCCGGCGCCCAGCGCTTCGCCAGTTCCTTCAAGGTGCTGACATCGAGATTCCGATAATGGAAAAAGCGTTCCAGCTCCGGCATCTCGCGCGCCAGAAAGCGGCGGTCCTGGCAGATGCTGTTGCCGCACATCGGCGACGTCCGCTCCGGCACATGCTCGCGCAGAAACTCGAGTGTCTGCCGCTCGGCCTGGGCTTCATCGACTTCGCTCTCGCGCACCCGCGCGATGAGGCCCGACTCGCCGTGGTGCTTGACGTTCCAGTTGTCCATGCCGTCAAGCACCGACTCGGGCTGATGGATCGCGAGCACCGGCCCTTCGGCGATCGGATTTAGATGCTTGTCCGTCACCAGCGTGGCGATTTCGATAATGCGATCCCGCACCGGATCGAGCCCGGTCATCTCGAGGTCGATCCAGATCAGGTTTTCAGGATGGCGAGGCATCGTGTAATCTCTTGTTCACTTTTCATCCATTCTAACAAAGCCCCCGCCAATGCAAGCCTTGACTATCGCCTTTCTCGCTGCGCTGGCGCTCTACCTGGCGCTGAAGATCTGGCTGGCGCGCCGTCAGCTTCGCCACGTGCGCGCGCACCGAAACGAGATTCCAGCCGCCTTCGACGGCGCCATCGGGCCGGACCAGCACCGCAAGGCGGCCGATTACACAACGGCGCGTGTGCGCCTGGGCCTGATCGACCTCGGCATCAGCACCGTCGTGCTGCTGGCATGGACGCTGATCGGCGGCCTGGGGTGGCTCGACGTTGGCTGGCGGCAGATCGGTCTGAACGAATACCTCACCGGTACCGGCGTCATCCTGAGCGTGATACTGATCAGCGCGCTGATCGACCTGCCGCTGTCGATCTATTCCACCTTCGGTGTCGAAACGCGTTTCGGCTTCAACAAAACCACCCCGGGCACGTTCATCGGCGACCTGATCAAAAGCAGCGTGCTGTTGCTGATCATCGGCGCGCCGCTGATCTTCTGCGCGCTGTGGCTGATGGCCCGCGCCGGCTCGCTCTGGTGGCTGTACGTCTGGGCACTGTGGCTGGCTTTTACGCTGATCATGACGTGGGCCTACCCGGCCCTGATCGCGCCGCTGTTCAACAAATTCCGGCCGCTCGACAACGTCGAACTGAAGGAACGCCTGAACGCGCTCCTCGCCCGCTGTGGCTTCAACTCGGAAGGGGTGTTCGTCATGGATGGCTCGCGTCGCTCGGCCCACGGCAATGCCTACTTCACCGGCTTCGGCCGCAACAAGCGCATCGTGTTCTTTGACACGCTGATGGACACGCTGGACGGCGTCGAAATCGAGGCGGTCATGGCGCATGAACTCGGCCACTTCCGCCTGCACCATATCAAGCTGCGGCTGGTGATGTCCGCGGTGCTAGGCCTGGCCGGCTTCGCACTGCTGGGCTGGCTGGCAGCACAGCCGTGGTTCTACCATGGCCTCGGCGTCGCCACTCCATCCAACCACGCGGCATTGATCCTGTTCGCACTGGTCGCGCCGATATTCATGTTCCCGCTGACGCCGGCTTTCTCATGGCTGTCGCGCGATCATGAATTTGCGGCGGACAATTACGCCATGCACCAGGCAGACGCGAAGGCGCTGGTTTCAGGGCTGGTTAAACTGTATCGCGACAACTCGACCACGCTGACGCCCGACCCGATCTATTCGAAATTTTACGATTCACACCCACCGGCAGCGGTGCGAATTGCGAATTTGCGGCGGCAAGAAGCGCCGGCGTAGCTCCAGTTCATCAAGCTTGTCCGCGTGTCGATTAAGGTGAGTTCAGCAGGACGCCCGCCGGGTATTGGCTGCTCAACAGCGGAACTCTACAGGTGCGAAACGATATGCTGAAAACCTATTGGTCCCGCTTCTTCCAAGCCCGAACCCGGCCCAACGAAGACCACGTAAACCGGACCGAAAGCCGGTTCCAGCGCACTGCCCAGGCAATCGCGGACCGGCCGTTATCCAAAGCCCTGTCCAGCCTCCCCGGAACTGCAGAGTCAGCAAAAGATGATCCCGAAGCCCCGGTGTTTGTGCTGTCTGCTTCGTGGCGGTCCGGCTCGACGCTGTTGCAACGTCTGCTCTGCTCCAGCGAACGAATCCTGATCTGGGGCGAACCCTACGCGGAATCAATGGTGGTTCAGCGCCTGGCCGATTCGCTCTCGCGTTTCACCGCCGACTGGCCCTCGGACGGCCGATATATCGGCAAAAAGCATTCCGGCAAACTGCACGACCGCTGGATCGCGAATCTCTATCCACTTCCCGAGGACTTCAAGGCGGCGCATAGAGCTTTCTTTGACCGCTTGTTTGCCGAACCGGCCAGGCGGTACGGGTATGCGGACTGGGGGTTGAAGGAGGTCCGGTTCGGGGGGCGAGAAATCGACTACCTGCGTTGGCTCTATCCCCGCGGGCGGTTTCTTCTGCTGGTGCGCGATCCAGGTACCGCGTGGCGCTCCTACAAAGGCAATAACAAGACCTGGTACGAACGGTGGCCGGAGCGGCCAGTCTCATCCGTTACCCGTTTTGCGCGCATGTGGCAGCGTATCGCCGATGATTTTGTTCAGCGCGCCGACACGGAGGGGACGATGCTGGTTCGGTACGAGGAACTGGGCTCCGATGCCACGCTGGTCGAAAATCTTGAATGCTTCATTGGCGCCCGGCTGGATCCGGAAGTGCTGACACAGCGCATTCGAGGCGTTCGCCGCGCCCCCCAACCCCTCTCCGACACCGAACAGAAAACGATCAGGGATATCTGCGGCAAAACAGCCGGGAAATTGGGATACGAGCTTAGCTGATACTTGCGCCGCTCCTGTCACACCCTATCCCGGCGGCCACCCCATCGGCCGTCCGCCGATCAGGTGCAGGTGAATGTGCCAGACGGTTTGGCCGGCGCCTTCGTTGCAGTTCATCACTACGCGGTAACCGTCTTCGGCGATACCTTCCTTTGCTGCCAGGTCGCGCGCGACCATGCTCAGGCGGCCCATCAGCGGTGCGTCTTCATCGACGAGATCATTAATGGTTGGAACGTGGCGGCGCGGTACGATCAGGATGTGGGTCGACGCCTGCGGGTTGATGTCGCGAAACGCTACGACGTCATCGTCCTGAAACACGATGTCGGCATTCATTTCGCCGGCGGCGATTTTGCAAAATAGGCAATCCATCGTCTTCTCCGTTATTGCTTCCTGAATAGCCTCTCACCCCAGCCCTCTCCCCCTGGGGGGCGAGGGAGTTAGAGGCTTCGATCCGTCCCTTCCGTCAGCCAAACTGGCGTCGACCACTGAAGGCCAGCGCCAGCGTTCCGCCGTCGACGTATTCGAGTTCGCCGCCTACCGGGACGCCGGAGGCGATGCGGCTGGTGCGAATTTTGCGCTCTGCCGCCAGTTCACCAATGTAGTGTGCGGTGGCTTCGCCTTCCACAGTGGAGTTGGTCGCGAGGATCACTTCTTCGACATCACCTTCGTCGAGCCTTGCTTCAAGCAGGTCGAGTCCGAGTTCCTGCGGACCGATGCCATCCATCGGCGACAGGTGCCCCATCAGGACGAAGTAGCGGCCGCGATAAATTGTTGCCTGCTCGATCGCGACCACGTCCGCAGGCGTTTCTACCACGCACAACAGATGCGCATCGCGGTCGGTTGCGCTGCATAGCGAGCAGACTTCGGCGTCGGTCAGCATCCGGCAGCGGCGGCAATGGCCGATACCTTCGACGGCCGCGGTTAGCGCGTCGGCCAAGCGGCGCGCGCCGTCACGATCGCGCTCCAGCAGTTGAAACGCCATCCGCTGAGCGGACTTCGGCCCGACGCCGGGCAGACAGCGCAAGCCGTCGATCAGGCCCGACAAAAGCGGTGAATAGATCGCGCTCATCGATGCTAAAACGGCAGCTTCATACCCGGTGGCAGCCCCATTCCGGAGGTCATGCCGGCGAAGCGTTCCTCCATCAGCTTGCCGACCCGATGCACGGCGTCGTTGACGGCCGCGGCGACCAGATCCTCGATCATTTCCTTGTCTTCGGAAAGCAGGCTGTCGTCGAGCTTGACCGCGCGCACCTCGTGCTTGCCGGTCATGGTCACTTTGACCATGCCGCCGCCGGCCTGGCCTTCGACTTCCATGCGCGCGAGTTCTTCCTGCGCCTTTTGCATGTTTTCCTGAATCTGCTGAGCCTGCTTCATCAGGCCGCCCAAACCGCCTTTCATATCCATTTCCTCTAATCCTGATCGATGGGTTTGATCGATGCGGGTTTGATTTCCGCGCCGAACGTTTCCTGGAGCGCCCGCACATTCGGATCGCTTTCAATTGCCACGCGGGCTGCCTGCATCCGCTCCACTTCGCGCTTGTCGCGTCGTTGCGCGGGCGTCGGATCGGCGGTGGCGCCGGCTGCAATACGCACTTCGATCGGCCTGCCGTAATGACGGCTGAGGGCTTGCTGCAACCGCTCGCGAGACTGGTCGGTCACCAGTTGTTGATGCACCTCGTCGATCGTCAGCCGCACCGTGTCGCCTTCGCGTTTTTCGAACGCGCAGTTGACCGCCAGTTCGCGCGACATGCCGCGAAGCGGCAAGGCCTCCACCAGTGCCGCCCAGTTCGGCTTGTCCAGTTCCGCCGACTCGGCCAGCGCGGGTACGGCCGCGGCAGGTGTCGGTGCTGGCGGTGCCGCGGGTGCCGGTGCGGTTTTTGTCGAGGCAGCCGCCGAACGATGACCGGCGCGTGCCTTTGCGGGCGCCGGTGGTGCTGACGGCTGAGGCGCCTCCCCCGCCGTGGCCGGACGAAACGCCAGCATGCGCAGCAGGATCATTTCGAAACCCACGCGTGGATCGGGCGCGAGCGGCAGATCGCGTTTGCCGATCAGCGCGATCTGGTAGCAAAGCTGAACATATTCGGGCGCCATTGCCTCGGCCGCCGGAGCGAGCCATTCGCCGTCTTCCTCGCCAGGCGGCTGGCCGGGCACCAGTTGGGTCAGCGCGATCCGCTGCAGCCGCGCCGCCAATTCGTCGAGGATGTTGTCGTAATCCGGCGCCTGGTCGTCCAGCGCTGCGATGGCTCCGAGGATTGCCGGACCATCGGCGGCAGCCAGTGCGCCCAGCAGCGTGTCGACATGCTGGCGGCCGACGGTGCCCAGCATGCCGCGCACGTCCGTTTCGGTAACCTTGCCGCCGCCGAACGCGATCGCCTGGTCAAGCAGGCTCAGACCGTCGCGCAGGCTGCCTTCCGCGGCCTGTGACAGCAGCTTGAGGGCGGCCGGCTCGGCGGCCATTCCCTCGTGCTCGCACAGCTTCTGCATATGGCCGGCGATGAGCTGCGCCGGCAGGCGCTTGAGGTTGAATTGCAGGCAGCGCGACAGGATCGTCGCGGGCAGCTTCTGCGGATCGGTCGTCGCAAGCAGGAACTGGACATGCGGCGGTGGCTCCTCGAGCGTCTTCAGCAGCGCGTTAAAGGAATGCCCGGAAAGCATGTGGACTTCGTCGATCAGGTAGACCTTGTAGCGCCCCTGCGTCGGCGCGTACTGGACGTTGTCGAGCAGCTCGCGGGTGTCGTCGACACGGGTGCGCGACGCAGCATCGACCTCGATCAGGTCGACGAACCGGCCGGCATCGATCGACTGGCAGCTTGAGCACTGACCGCACGGCTTGGCGCTGACGCCGGTCTCGCAGTTCAGGCACTTGGCGAGGATGCGCGCCAGTGTCGTCTTGCCGACGCCGCGCGTGCCGGTGAACAACAGCGCGTGGTGCAGGCGGTCGCTGTCGAGCGCATTGACCAGCGCGCGCAGGACGTGTTCCTGGCCGACGACTTCGGTGAAGTCGCGCGGCCGCCATTTGCGTGCGAGAACCTGATATGTCATGCGCAGCCGATCGGGAAACTTAAGTAAGCGCTTACTTTATCATTGCCGACGATACGGCTACAGAGCGGATAATCAGAGCCCTGGCACAAGGCTATGCCGACATTGGATCAGGGTGGCGGCTTGCGCCAGCTCACCCCCGGCACCCGAGTCCACTGCTGCCGCTGCTCCCTTCCGGGCCTGACGGGATTCACAGCTTGTCGTTGCGGGGAAGCCGACGCAAACCACCATGGAAGCATCCCTTCGAGGGGGGGTGCGTAAACTTTACGGCGGTCGGGATTACGGCGGGCTTTCCTGCCCGCCGCCCCTGCGGGGCCAGCGCCGCGAGCGGCGCTGTTCAAATTCGCTCCCGGCGAATTTGTCGAACCCGCCAATTACAACATCGAGGTTTCGAATCTGGTAGCAACTGGCGCGGATTTCAACACCAGCCCTGGTCGCAGCCGATAACTAATGGCGGAGAGAGAGGGATTCGAACCCTCGATACGGCTATAAACCGTATACACGCTTTCCAGGCGTGCGCCTTCGACCGCTCGGCCACCTCTCCAATCAAGGCGCGGAAGCCTACCCGAAGCGGGTCTTGCGCGCAAATCAGCCGGCTTTTTCCGGGGGATTGTTCGGGTCGATCACCTGGGGCGGGTATACAACGCACTGCGCCGGCGTTGCCGGGCCGGATTTCGACACCTTGCCGGGTGGAATCTGGTAGGCCGGATCGGCCTTCACGCCGTTCAGGCCGGGCGGAATTACCGGCGGCGTGTGCGCGTGGGCGTCTCGGTACGACAACGCGTTTGTGCAAGGATTGGAAGCGCATCCTGTTAATGCCAGTGCGCCGGCGATCATCGCCGTCGATACAATCAGCTTGATCATCAAAAGAGCCTTAATGGTTAAAGACAGCCGGCTTCTTGCAGCGCGGCCCGGACGGCAGGCTGATGAGAACCGGCCAGTGGCACCAGCGGCAATCGAACTTCGCCGCCGATCAAACCCATTTCCGCCAGCGCCCATTTTACCGGGATCGGGTTGGTTTGCGCGAACAGGGCCTTGTGCAGCGGCCGCAGTTTTGCATCCAGCGCCTCGGCCTGCTCCCGGTCGCCGGCACGCGCCGCTGCCATCATCTCGTGCATCAGCCGAGGCGCAACGTTGGCGGTCACCGAGACCGTGCCGTCGCCACCGGCGAGTACAAACTCCATCGCGGTGGCGTCATCGCCGCTGTAGAGGCCGAACTCCTTGCCACAGCGGGAGCGCAGGTCCTGGACCCGAGCCAGGTCGCCCGTCGCTTCCTTGATGCCGACGATGTTCGAGATGCGGGCGAGCCGCTCGACCGTTTCCGGCAATAGATCGCACGCGGTGCGGCTCGGGACGTTATACAGCACCATCGGCAGCGGGACGGCCTCGGCAATCGCGCGGAAATGCTGGTACAGCCCTTCCTGCGGCGGGCGGTTGTAATAAGGCACGACCAGCAGGCAACCGTCGACGCCGGCCTGGGCCGCCTCCCGGCTCAACTCCAGGGTCTGGGTGGTCGAGTTGGAGCCGGTGCCGGCGAGGACCGGTACGCGGCCGCGCACCAGCCGCACGACTGTGCGCAGATATTCGGCGTGTTCCGGCGTGCGCAGGGTCGGTGACTCGCCGGTCGTGCCGGCCGGCACCAGCGCGTCGGTGCCGTTTTCAATATGGAATTCGACCAGCCGTTCCAGCGCGGCCTCGTCAATTTCGCCGCTCGCCGTCATCGGCGTGACCAACGCGACCATGCTGCCCTGAAACATACGAATCTCGGCCGAGGTAAAAAGGCGCATGGTACGGCCGGGGCGCGGCAGTAGCAAGAAGACTGCCCAACCGGCTAAACTGTCCGCCCCACTTCCGAAGCATCCATTGGAATGAAACAGTTTCTGGCGGTATCCGTGCTCGGCAAGGAGCGCCCCGATCTGCTGCGGGAAATCACGCGCGCGGCGCTGGACAGCGGCTGCCTGGTCAAGGACAGCCGCATGGTGCTGCTCGGCCAGGAGTTCGCGCTGCAATTACTCGCGACCGGGAAATGGGACGCGATCGCGCGGCTGGAGACGACGCTGTCGCGGCTGGCCGATCATCTTGAATTGGCCATTACAACGCGCCGCAGCAGTGAGCGCGCCGCGCGCCACGACCGGATACCGTACGCTATTGATGCGATCGCCGCCGATCAGGCGGGCATCATCCATCATCTTGCGGATTTCTTTGTTAATCGCGAAATCGAGATTTCGGAGCTGAGCACGCGAGCATATCCCGCGCCACAGACTGGAGCGCCGCTGTTTTCCATCCAGATGGTCGTCGCGATCCCGGTCAACATGGCAATCGCCGACCTGCGCGAGGATTTCATGGACCTGTGCGACCGGGTCAACCTGGATGCCATCATCGAACCAATGAAGAACTAGGAGAAAAGCATGAGCAAAGTCAGCGTGGATAAAAAAGTGCCGGGCTTCGAACTGCCGGCAACCGGCGACAAGACGCTGGGGCTGAAGGATTTTGCCGGCCAGAACCTGGTGATCTACTTCTACCCGAAGGACAACACGCCAGGCTGCACGACGGAAGGGCAGGAGTTCCGCGACCTTTCGCCCAAGTTCAGGAAGCTCAACACGGCGATCGTCGGTGTGTCGCGCGACAGCGTGAAGTCACACGAGCGATTCAAGGAAAAGCAGGAATTCCCGTTCGACCTGATTTCCGACCAGGACGAAACGCTCTGCCGGCTGTTCGACGTCATCAAGGAAAAGAACATGTACGGTAAAAAGGTGATGGGTATCGAGCGCAGCACCTTCCTGATCGACGGCGACGGTGTGCTGCGTCAGGAATGGCGGAAGGTGAAGGCGCCGGGGCACGCGGCGACGGTGCTTGAGGCGGTCGCGGCGCTGGATTAGCAGGAAGCAGTCGAGAAATCCCCCTCCAGCTCCCCCTTCCCGGCTGCGCCGGCAAAGGGGAGTGTAAGAGAGAAGCTGTGCCGATCGTTCCCGTTCTCCCCTTTGCTCGCGTAGCGAGGAAGGGGGAGCTAGAGGGGGATTCTTAATTCTCGATCAGCCGTTTGCCGCTTTTTTGGTGACAGCTTCCGGTTCCGGCTCATATCCCAGCGACGGCGCGAGCCATTTTTCGGTCTCGGCCAGCGTCAGACCGATCCGTTCCGCGTAATCTTCCACCTGGTCTTTGCCGATCCTGCCGAGGCCGAAGTAGCGCGAGTCCGGGTGCGCGAGATAGAAACCGCTGACAGACGCTGCCGGAGCCATCGCGAAGTTTTCGGTTAGCGTGATGCCGGCTTTGCGCTTCGCGTCCAGCATGCGCCAGAGCGTGGCCTTCTCCAGATGATCCGGGCACGCCGGGTAGCCGGGTGCCGGGCGGATGCCTTTGTAACTCTCGGCAATCAGCGCGTCGTTATCCAACGCTTCGTCAGTCGCATAGCCCCAGAACTCGCGCCGGACGCGCGCGTGCATCAACTCGGCAAACGCTTCCGCCAATCGGTCGGCGAGCGCCTTCAGCATGATGGCGCTGTAGTCGTCGTGGTCGGCTTCGAAACGCCGCAGGTGTTTGTCGATACCGAGCCCGGCCGTTACCGCGAAGCCGCCAAAGTAATCGTCGATACCGCGCGGCGCGATGTAATCGGCCAGGCAATGGTTCGGCTTGCCGGGCGGCTTTTCGTGCTGCTGGCGCAGGAAGTGAATCAGCGCCAGCCGTTGTTTGCGCGATTCGTCCTTGTAGATCTCAATGTCATCGTGACCCGCGCGATTGGCCGGGAACAGCCCGACCACGGCGCGGGCCGTCAACCATTTTCCGGCGATGATCTTGTCGAGCATGGCCTCGGCGTCGGCCAGCAGTTTGCGCGCGGCCTCGCCCTTCTCCGGATCCTTGAGAATCTTCGGATAGCTCATCTTGAGCTGCCAGACGTGCAGGAACGGTGTCCAATCGATGTACGGACGAATCTCCGCCAGCGGATAGTTGTCAAACGTCTGCGCGCCGAGCTTTTTCGGGCGCGGCGGCTCGTAGTTGTCCCAGTCGACCGGCGTGGCGTTCGCGCGGGCGCGCTCCAGGCTCAACAGCTGCTTTTCCTCGCGTCGTCCGGCATGCTGCTGGCGAACCCGCTCGTAGTCGCTGACGACTTCGGCGAGGAAGTTGTCGCGCTCGCTGCCCAGCAGTTTCGACACGACGCCGACTGCGCGCGAGGCGTCCTTCACGTACACCACGCCATTGTCGTAGTTCGGCGCGATCTTGACTGCGGTGTGCGCCTTGGACGTGGTTGCACCGCCGATCAGTAGCGGCACACTGAACCCCTCGCGCTTCATCTCGCTGGCTACGTGCGCCATTTCCTCGAGTGACGGGGTGATCAGGCCGCTCAACCCGATGATGTCGGCGTTGGCCTCGCGCGCGGCCGCGAAGATCTTTGACGCCGGCACCATTACGCCGAGGTTGATGACTTCATAGTTGTTGCACTGCA
>DASSNT010000040.1:0-3592 GCA_035701285.1 Gammaproteobacteria bacterium
CGCGCGCAGGTCGGGAAAGATCCGCACGTAATGATCCGCATCCTCATCGGCATCGCGCGGCGCCAGCCCGGCATCGGCATCCCACGTCCACATGCCGAACAGGTTGTTCGCTTCGAGCGCAAACCGGGACGTGCCCCAGCCGCTTTCTTTCGCGGCCTGCGCGAGCACCAGCGCGGGCGGTACAGTATCGAGACGGCGAAGCAGCCGCCGTCGTGCCGCCGGATTGTCGAGCGGCTTGTCGACCCCGTATTGCTCGGCAATCTCGCTCAGCGTCTGCTGCTCGGCTGAATCCAGATCGCCGGCCTCGGCAAATTGCGCCAGCACGAACGCGCGCTGCTGCGCGATGCGCGCATTTTCCGCCACCACCATCGGGAGCAGCGCCTGGAAGAACACCTGCTTTTTAATATCGACCGGCAACTTCGCCATGTTTGCCGGAAACCGCTGCAACTCCAGCGCCGGCACGGGGCCGTCCGGCAGCCACGTGTAGCCCAGGCCCGCGAACAGCGGAGCGAGTGCCCGCGCATCGTTTACTTTCACCGATTGCAGGCCCGGCTCTTCAAAACGCGGTGCGGGATGATTGGCGAAGCGCAGGTGGATGCCCAGTGCAACCGCCACCGCGAGCGGGACGGCAATCAGCGCGAAATGCCACCATTGCAGGCGTGGGCGCGGCAGTGTGGCCGTGGTCATCGTCGTGCCCCTTCGATTCAGTCGGGTGATAGCTGGCAAATTTGCGGGTATCATACGCGCAGACCGCGAACGTCTCCACGAAACAGCGTTAGGAGTGATCAATGAAATTGCATCAAATCGCATTGGGCCTGGTTACACTGGCGGCGATGACTGCAACAGGTGCAGCCTGCGCGGAAAGCACGCTGGACCTCAACCTGAACAGCAACACGGCGCGCTTGTCCTTCAAGACGCCCATCACGCCGACTGGGCTGTACGCGAACGCCGGGTACTTGTACAACAGCGATCGCGGCGACGTGATCAACGCCGGCATTCACCTGATCGGCGATGCGGGCGTGGGCCCCAATCCGCTGCATGCGGGCCTCGGCGGCCAGTTCTACTACATCAATCCGGATTTTCCCGACCTGCCGGGTCCGGGTGACGGACCGTTGGACTTTGACAGCGACGCCGGCGAAGCGCTCGCAGTCGGCGGCTTCCTGCAGTATCAGCTGCCGGACTACAACCGCATCGGTTTCGGCGCCCACATTTATTACGCGCCGGGCGTGATTGCGTTCGGCGGCCTCGACCGCTTTCTGGAGTACGGCGTGCGCGCCGACTACCAGGTGCTGCGCAACGCCAACGTCTATATCGGTTACCGGCAGGTGAAAGCCGACTTCGGCGCGGACTTCTACAACATGGACAGCGGCTTCCACATCGGCATGCAACTCAATTTCTAAGTATGGCTGGACACAGTAAATGGGCTAATATCCAGCACCGCAAAAACGCGCAGGACGCGAAACGCGGCAAGCTGTTTACCCGCCTGATTCGAGAAATCACCACCGCCGCGCGCATGGGCGACGCCGATCCGGCGACGAATCCGCGCCTGCGCCTCGCGGTCGACAAGGCGCTGGCTGCCAACATGCCCAAGGACACCGTAGAGCGCGCGATCAAGCGCGGCGGCGGCGAGCTGGAAGGCCAGGTGATGGAAGAAATCCGCTACGAGGGCTACGCGCCCAGTGGCGTCGCGGTAATGGTCGATTGCATCAGCGACAACCGCAACCGCACCGTCGCCGAAGTGCGCCACGCGTTCTCGAAATACGGCGGCAACCTCGGCGCCGACGGCTCGGTCGCCTACCTGTTCAACCAGACCGGCGTGCTGAGCTACCCGCCCGGCACGGGCGAAGAAAAGCTGATGGAAGCGGCGCTCGAAGCCGGCGCCGAAGATATCGTCACCAACGAAGACGGCTCCATCGACGTGCTGACCGACCCGGATGAATTCCACAACGTTCGCGACGGCCTGACGGCCAAGGGCATGCCGGCGGCGGAAGCCGAGATTACGATGCGGCCGTCGACGACGATTGCGCTCGATGTCGAAGCGGCCGAGAGCGTGTTGAAGCTGCTGGACGTGCTCGAAAATCTCGACGACGTGCAGACCGTATATTCGAACGCGGACTTCCCGGAGGAAGTGTTTGCGGAGGCTTGAAGAATCCCCCCGCGCCTGCGGCGCTGCCCCCCTTCCTTGCTACACAAGCAAAGGGGGCGGCTGTTCCGGTTCTCCCCTTTGCCCGCGGAGCGGGGAAGGGGGAGTTAGAGGGGGATATCTTTGAGAATCCTAGGCATAGATCCAGGCTCCATCGTCACCGGCTACGGCGTCATCGAACTCTCCGCCAACACCGAAACCGCCGTCGACTACGGCTGCATTCACGCCAAAGCCGACGACTGGCCCACGCGCCTCAAACTCATCTACGACGGCATCACGACAGTGGTGGACCGATGCCAGCCCGATGAAGTCGCCATCGAGACGCCTTTCGTCCACCGCAATGCGTCGAGTGCCCTCAAACTTGGCCAGGCGCGCGCCGCCGCGTTATGCGCCGTCTTCGCCGTCGCCGGCGGCGTGGCCGAATACGCGCCCCGCGCGGTCAAGCTGGCGGTAGTGGGAACCGGCGCTGCGACCAAAGACCAGGTTCAGCACATGATCAAGGCCCTGCTCAAACTGAACGAAGCGCCGCAGGCCGACGCCGCCGACGCGCTGGCGATCGCGCTGTGCCATTCGCACGGCCGCCGCGCACGCGGCCTGCTCGCGGCGGGCGGCACGGCTGTGGCCCTTCAACGGCGCGGCAGCCGGAGGCGCTGGCGATGATCGGCCGCCTCAAAGGCATCCTCGCCGAGAAGCAGCCGCCGCGCCTGCTGCTGGACGTGAACGGCGTCGGCTACGAAGTCGAAGCGCCGATGTCCACCTTTTACAGCCTGCCGAAGCCAGGCGAGCCGGTCACGCTGCTGACCCACCTCGCGATCCGCGAAGACGCGCACGTCCTGTATGGCTTCGCCACGGCCGAGGAGCGCGAACTGTTCCGCAGCCTGATTCGCGTCAGCGGCATCGGCCCCAAGCTCGCATTGACGATCCTCTCCGGCATCAGCGTCGACGCGTTCGGCCGCTGCGTTGAAGCGCAGGACACCGCCGCGCTCACGCGCCTGCCGGGCGTCGGCAAGAAAACCGCTGAGCGGCTGGTGATGGAAATGCGTGATCGCATCAACGCCGATACGGCCGCCAAACTGCCGGCCGGCGCGATCGCCACCACGCGGCCCGCCGACGAAGCGCAGGGCGCGCTGATCGCGCTCGGCTACAAGCCGCAGGAGGCCGCCAGGATGGTGCGCGAAGCTGGCGGCGACGATTTGCCGGCCGAAGAAATCATCCGCCTGGCCCTGAAAAACTCGGTGCGCGCATGACAGAAACCTCCGACCGCCTGATCGCCGCCGACGCCCGCGACGACGACGAAAAGTTCGACCGCGCGATCCGCCCGCGCAAGCTCGAGGACTACCACGGCCAGGCGCCGGTGCGCGAGCAGATGGACATCTTCGTCAGCGCCGCCCGCAAGCGCGGCGAAGCGCTCGACCACACCCTGATCTTCGGCCCGCCGGGTCTCGGCAA